>CAJVWU010000113.1 GCA_913009755.1 uncultured Bacteroidia bacterium | reverse complement strand
AATAAAACAACTGATCCGCAAGCAAATGTTGCCTAAACGGCCCGGCGGGCGAAGTTATACAAGGATAACGAAAAATGGGAAATACCGAAAATACAAATGATTAAAATACCTATATTAGTGCCATTAGTCCTTCAGGGGGATGACTGTTCAGGAGAAAAACGGCTTTAGCCATTAATTTTTTCTCTTTCTTTTTGAATATTCTCATCATCAACGGCCATAATTTCTTTTATAATATCCACCACGGCATTCGCTAAATCACCAAACATGTTTTCTGTCATGAGTTCAGGTTCCTGCAATGTTATTTTGTTTTTTGTTTATTATTTTCATTGCACTTTTCAATTTAACCTAAAATCCGCAAGTCTTTTCTTTTAGCCTCGAATGACACGGATTTACACGAATCTTTTTTTATCCAAACGGGTGAAGTGTTTTATTCGGCATATCGTTTACATTCGTGCATTAGTGGCCTTTTTTTGTTTGATATGCGGATTTAAGGTTTCACTATAAAAACAACTTTTAATTCTTGTAAACAAGAATACCCAATTTTCTATTATTTCATTTCATGATGCTGCTGTTGATTTTCCGGCATATCCTCTAAACAAAATATTAACATCAGCAAGACATTTTAAATAAACCGGAAAAGTCAATTAATAACTTTGTACTTTTAAAACTTCAATTTATCCAATCAATCAATCAATAATAAATAAATCGTATAAAATGAGAAACAGTTTAACATTTAAAGCATTTTTGATGCTTCTTATCTTTATGGCCTCATTTACCACTGCCGAAGCCAAAAAGAAAAAAGAAGAAACCAAATCGGACACCCTGAAATCATCCACATTCAGCGGGTTGAAATGGCGGAGCATCGGCCCTGCCTTTACTTCGGGGCGTATTGCCGATTTTGCCGTTAATCCTGAAAATACGGCGCACTATTTTGTGGCTTCCGCATCGGGGGGCATCTGGAAAACCGTGAACAACGGAATTACTTTTAAACCGGTATTTGACAAGTACGGCGATTATTCTATCGGTGCCCTGGCCATGGACCCCAACAATTCCAACGTCGTGTGGGCGGGTACCGGTGAAAACAACCATCAGCGTGCCATCGGCTATGGCAATGGGGTTTACAAAACAAATGACGGCGGCAATAGCTGGAAGAATATGGGATTGAAAGAATCGCGCCAGATTGGCAAAATCCTCATTGACCCACGAAATTCAAACGTGGTTTATGTAGCTGCTGAAGGCTCCATCTGGGGACCCAACGAAGAGCGCGGTGTGTTCAAAACTACGGATGGCGGACAGACCTGGGAAAAAGTGCTGTTCATCAGCGAGAACACGGGCGTTGCCAATATGTGTTTTGAACCCGGCAACCCCGATGTAATCTATGCCGGTGCCGAACAACGCCGCAGAAGGCAATTCACTAAAATCGGCGGCGGCCCTGAATCGGCCTACTACAAATCAACCGACGCCGGTAAAACATGGAACAAACTGGAAAAAGGCATTCCCAAAGTGGATAAAGGGGGCATGGCCATTGCCGTTTCACCGGTTGACCCCAACATTGTTTATGTGATGTTTGAAGCAACGGATAAAGGGGGATTTTATCGCTCGACCGACCGTGGCGCTTCTTTCAAAAAAATGAGCGATTATTATACAAGCGGTCAATATTACAGTGAGTTATATTGTGACCCGGTTAACAAGGACAAGGTTTATTCTGTGGCTACAATCAGCAAATATACGGTTGACGGCGGTAAGACATGGAAACCAATCGGTAACAATAAACGTCATGTTGATGATCATGCCTTATGGATTGACCCCAAAAATACCGATCATTTTTTCATTGGTTGTGATGGTGGCATTTACGAAAGTTATGATGGCGGGAAAAGTTTTATCTTTAAAAACACGTTGCCGGTTACCCAGTTTTACAGGGTGAGCGTTGACAATACCAAACCATTTTACTGGATTTATGGCGGTACGCAGGACAACAACAGTTTTGGCGGCCCTTCAAGGAATATTAAAAAAGGGGGTGTTTTGGGCTCCGAATGGGTGGTTACCCTCGGTGGTGATGGGTTCTGGCAGGCCAGCGAAAGGGATAATCCGAATATTGTTTATTCAGCTTATCAGTATGGAAATATCTACCGTTACGACCGAAAATCGGGAGAAAGGATCAAGATAAAACCCAGTCCGAAGAAAGGGGAATTAACTTTCCGGTGGAACTGGGATGCCCCTTTTATTCTGAGCCACTACGCGCCGACAACACTATACATGGCAGCCAACAAACTGTTCAAAAGTAACGACAGGGGAAATACATGGGCCGAAATAAGCGGCGACCTTACGCGGGATGAAGACCGCAACCGGTTTAAGGTGATGGGCAAATACTGGCCTTCAAGTGCCGTGGCCAAAGACGTTTCCACCTCACAATGGGGAACTGTTGTTTCACTGGCGGAATCGCCGTTGAAACAGGGGCTGCTTTTTGTGGGAACCGATGACGGCGTGATACAGGTTACCAGCAATGACGGAAAGACCTGGACAAAAACCACATCCTTTCCGGGGGTTCCCGAATATACTTATGTAAGTGATATTTTTCCCTCCAACTTTGATGAAAATGTGGTGTTTGCCACCTTTAACAATACCAAAAGCGATGACTTCGCACCCTACGTCCTGAAAAGTACCGATCAGGGAAAAACATGGAAGTCAATATCGGGTAACCTGCCCGAAAACGGCGCCGTGCATACCATTGCCCAGGATCCGGTAAAAAAAGACCTGTTGTTTGCAGGAACCGAATTCAGTTTCTTCTTTTCGGAAGACGGGGGCAAAATATGGGTTAAACTGGCCAACGGCCTGCCCTCAATCCCCGTCAGGGATATTGCCATCCAGAAAACATGGCAGGATATTGCCATCGCCACCTTCGGGCGTGGTTTTTATATCATGGATGATTTTACACCCCTTCGTGATATTTCGGCCAAAACACTTAAAGATACGGCCGGAATCATCTTCCCCGTAAGGGATGCCCTGATGTATATACAGAAAGGGGAACGTTACGGCACGGGGTCTGCTGTTTACCAGGCACCCAACCCGCCGTTCGGGGCCACTTTTACTTATTACGTTAAGGATGTTCCTAAAACGTTGAAAGAAAAACGGCTGAAAAAAGAAAAGGAACTCTTTAAAAAAGGTGAGCCCATTCCACAACCTGACAAAAAAGAACTGGATGCCGAGAAAAATGAAACCGGGCCGTACCTTGTTTTTACGGTCAAAGACAAAACGGGTGCCACGGTAAGGAAGCTTTATAAAAAGGCTTCAAAAGGTGTAAACCGCATTACCTGGGACCTGCGTTATAAGGACACAAGGCCGGTAAGCCTGAAGAAGAATAAATATGATCCGATGAATGACGGCGGAAGCGGGATGCTGGCACTGCCCGGAACTTATACGGTGGATATGGGCCTGTATCACAACGGTAAAGAAAAATTACTTACCGATCCCGCTCAGTTTCAGGCTAAAGTGCTTAACAATACCACACTGCCGGATAAAGACAGGGCTAACCTGGTTGCTTTCCAGGATAAAGTGGCCGAACTGTACAGGGTAATATCAGGCGCTGAAAAGTATTATGATGAACTGGTGAAAAAAACAGCTTATGTAAGGCAGGCCATCCAGCAAACAAACGGCAGTACACTGGAGATGAAAAATGCTGCCGATAAGGTAAATCAGGATCTGGATGCCGTGGAATACCTGTTTGAAGGTACGCCCGCAAAAGCCAGTGCCGAGGAAGTGCCTCCCGAGCCGGTTCCTTTAAGCCAGCGGTTGCAGGACATCGTCTGGGGTATGTGGCAGTCCACTTCGGCTCCAACATCCACCATGCAGATGAATTATAATATCCTGATGCAGGAAGCCCCGACAGCACTTGACAAGCTGCATGCAATCGGCAAGCAACTTGACGGGTTGAACAATGAACTTGACAAACTCAAAGCATCTTATACGCCGGGAAGGATTCCGAAGATGTAAACTTGCTTTTGATAACAATTTGAAAAAAAGGCACTTTTGATTTGGAGTGCCTTTTTTGGTTTTGTAAAAGGATTAAAAATTATAACTTATCCCGCTATCCCGCCGTAGGTGTCCTCACCAATAGCATAGTATGTCAGGGTTGGGATTTTTAATGTAAAAATACCGAAAATCTTTTATTTTAATGCTCTTCGTGTCAAATCATCAGCACAATAAACCGGATAACTGTTAATAATATTGTGTTTTTGAGAAAATCAGCAGAACTTACCTGACAATCTTATTGAATACTTTTTAATAATAAATGAAGTAACCTAAAATTTAATTGTATAACTTACCGAAGGGATTATCGGAAACAAACTTTGTTGATAAAGTTCAACCTTACCGGTATTCCCATTGCCCTCACCCGAAAAATAATAGAAATACGGGTTCTTTCGATTATATAAGTTGTAAATGCTTATGTTCCAAATCCGTTCGCCCCATTTTTTTTGTTTATGGAAATTGATGCCAATATCCATCCGGTGATATGGTTTTGCCCTGAAAGCATTTTTCCTGGTATAAATATATATTTCATCAAGATAGGCATCTTCCAAATCATTGGAACCGGGGAAATAAATCGGTAAATAATATTTTGCAACAGGCAGGGTAAGTGCCTGTCCTGTACCATAAACCCATGTAAGTGAAAGATCAATCTTTTCAGATAACTGATAATTAATGACTATGCTTATGTCGTTTGTCCGGTCATATTTATACGGATATTTTTTACCATTATTTATACCGGCAAACTGTCTGTAATTTTTCATCCAGGTATATCCTATCCAACCTGTCAAACGCCCGGTGGATTTCTTCATCAAAAAGTCAATCCCATATACCGTCCCCACACCACTGGTTTCTATTTTATCAAGCCATGTTTTATTCGTACCAAAATAGGATTCCCCTTCTTTAAAAGTAATAAGGTTTTCTAATTTTTTATAGAATCCTTCAACACTCACTTCAAAAGATTTTAAAATTGTACCTGCATATCCTATTGTAAATTGGTTTGAAACAGAAGGGGGTGCTGAACCTGTTGCGGGCAGCCAAAAATCAACAGGGATGCCAACACCTGAATTGGATAATAAATGAACATTCTGGTGCATCCTTGCAAATGAAAATTCAATGGAATGGTTTCCCAAAAAAACATATTTGGCCAAAAAGCGGGGTTCAAAAAACTGATAAAAATTATTGGTTATTGAATAGTTTGTGTACCGGAAACCTATATTAAAAAGAAAATTCCCGGTTTTAAAATCATTTTCAAGGTAAGCAGCAGATTCAAAAGCATATATATTTTCATCAGAAACGACCTTATTAATGATAGTGGAGTTGTTAAGATTTAAACCAAATCTGGTTATACCGGGCTTAAAAACATGATAGGTTGCTAAAGCTCCGAACCTCATTGTATAATTTGAAAACAAATAATATTCAAAATCGGAATTTATGCTATAGTCATAAATTCCCGAAAAAAACGAATTGTAGTTTTTTTGGATATTGTTATCAATGCTTAATTCTGATTTCATTCTGTTGTTGAACCTGTACCTGGTGAACGAAGCTGAGATGTTTCCGAATATTTTCTTCCCGTATAAATGGTTCCACCGCAATACGGTTAACAAATTGCCCCACGTATTTTTAAACTTTATTTTACTGTCAACTTTATTGTCATAATTCAATGTCAGTTTATCATCACCATAATACATACTAAGGTAAATCCGGTCTTTCTCAGAAAATATATGATTTATCTTTAAGTTCAAATCCTGAAAGTAATACCCAGTAGAATAGCCATTTGAAACGGCTTTCGAAATAGGGCGCATCAACAGGTCGTACAACATGCGGCGATAAGATACCAGAAAGGATGTTTTGTTTTTCTTTATCGGACCTTCCAACATTACTTTAGCCGAAATAAGGCCAATGGATGCACTGCCGCCGAATTTTTTATTGTTGCCTTCTTTCATCCTGATATCCAGCACAGAGGATAACCGGCCACCATACCTCGCAGGAAAACCTCCTTTATATAGTTTTGTGCTGTTGATGGCCTCATTGTTAAAAACCGAAACAAAACCGCCAAGATGATTTATATAATATATTGGCGTGCCGTCAATTAAAATAAGGTTTTGATCCATAGAACCACCACGTACCAGCAAGCCACTGCTCCCTTCCATCCCCGATTGTACTCCGGGCATAAGCTGATAGGCTTTTATAATATCTCTTTCACCACCTAATGCCGGCAACATATTTATTTGCTTCATAGGTATTGATAAAACACTTATTTCAGTTCGTTTTTCAATTGGTACGCTATGACTTTCCGTAATTTTAACTTCGTCCAATGTTTTACCGGGTTTTAAATATATATTAACAATTGTATCGTTCGATGTTTTTATAAACAAAGTATCAATTTGATAAGCAATATGGCTGATTTTTAGAATATAGGGTTTTTTTGATTTTTTCAGGGGCATATTAAAAAAACCGTAATTATTACTAATGGCAATGGTTTTGGAATTCAGTTCAATAACATTAACGTCAATTATTTTTTCATTATTTGTTACATCATGAACATAACCGCTTATATTTATGATTTGTGCGTAGGTAACCCTTAGGAAAAAAAAAGTTAAAATAGAAAGTAAAAGTAGTTTTTGCATTTTTCTTTTCCCTATTTTACCATTTTCGGATATAGTTTTTCTGTATAGAGGGAATATCCTGCAAAAATACCGTATCCACCACTTACATTCGAATACATATTTACGGGTTCAATAGTACCATTCAAAATGTTTGCATGTTGTGCAAAAAGATGTTTGTACAATGATTTTCGGTATAAATAATATTCTTTAGAAATATTTAAAAAATAAACAATCAGTACAAGGCTGCTATCCTGGTTTTCACAAAGGTTTTCGTCAATATTGGGATAGATAAAAGAAATTGGGATTTCAGTTTTATCCCCATTAAATAATTCGTCAGAAAACACAATGCTCCGGGGTTCATAATCTAAAATATCTTCGTTAATAATAATTGGACTTTTGCTGTTATAATAATACATGCCATAGTATTCCCCTTTTCCTGAAATTGAATCATTGCAATGTATCATAAAATAAACTTCATAATAGTTTTCCTGATCAGGATCATCTTTAAAACCTATTGTAACCTGTGAGTTATAAGCGCCATCCTGATCAATAAAAGCAGAATCTAAAAGTTGTGCGGATGTTAGTGCAACAGGTTCAGGTACGGTTGTCGTTGAGATTAAAGTATCACTGTTGTTGACAAATGCAACAATATCAATTACATCATTCGTTTTCGGAATATAATTAATTGATGTATAGTAACATTCATCTATTTTTGATAAATTTTCAATATAATTACCATTAACCGATAAAGCAATTACTGAGTTACAACTGTAGTTTTGGCCGCCTTGGGAATATTCAGGTGCATATTCTAGAATCCCATAACTTTTACCTATTCTCACCTGTATTTGGTTTCCATTACCGACGAGTGAAAAAAGCGTTGATTTCTTTTTTATGTCAGGAATATCAATTGAAACAGTTTTTGTGCATGAATAAAGAAATAAAAAAGAAAATAATAAAAAAAGGAATAAAAAATCCCTGTTATTATTTCGATGTTTTTTCGTCATCATTAAAAACCGTATTGAAACCTGATAGAGGGAACAAACTGTTTGCCGTTTAAAAATTCATCAGTAGAAAACTTAAAAAGTATATCTATGTTGAACATATTTTTAACTAACCGGATAGAAATTCCCGGGGCAACATAATATGACAATTTATTGTTTATAAAAAATTCCTGTCCATTATTAATATAGCTAGTATCAGTAATTGTCGTCTTATTTGTTTGGTAATATCCGCTTAATTCAATAAAAGGCGAAACTGGTTTTTTTCGTAAAAACGTATAACGGCAATACAAACCATAATTTAAGGAATGAGCCCTGAAAACCGGATGTTTAGTATAATTCCCGGAAAATTCAGGCCCAAATGAAATACCAATTTGATAGATGAGGCCATACCTTATTGCAAATACAAAACTTTGAACAGTTTCTCCTGAAAATAAATTCTCGCTTAAGTAAGGGTTTAGTTGAATTCCGATTAGCTGTTTAATTCGGGGTTTGGAAACGTTACTGTCACTGCTTTGAGATAAACAACTGGTTGTAAAAAGTAATAATGTAATAAATATAACTATTTTTTTTGACTTGTTCATATTATCTGTAACGGGTATCAATTATAAACACTTGTGAGTTTATCTTAAGCATAAGTGTTTTATTCATCTCTTTTTTATGCACCAAATATAACCAAATTAACATTTAATAAATTTAGGGATATTTGGGTTCAAAAAAATGATACCAACGGTTATTAGCCATTGGTATCATTTAATTAAATCTATTAAGGAAATATTTCATTATTTGTAATCTCTTTATAATTACTTCCGTCTATTCCCCAATGTGTTGCCAAACAGGAGCTTCTGCCATGATCTGCTGTACTCCCTACTATAAGTACAGTTATTTTTATATTCGCTTTCACTACTGACCGACTAAACTCAAATCACAGTATTTTGTATCACTAACTATTTAATAATCAAATGTAGGTATTTGTTTTCAAAAAAAGACCACCCCGTTAAAAATTCAAAATTAATTGACTATCAGGTGGTGCATTGATTCGACTGGTAAAATCTCTTCGCCTGCTTCTGAGTAATTCAAATACATCAAGCATGCTGATAGGTTCATTCTTACTAAAGTGGCAACCACGGAAAAAGCTTTTTTGGTATCCGCCATCTTCTGGATAACTGTCAATATTAGTTGTGCAATCAATGTACACCAAACCTGAGTGCGGATCGCTGTTTCATTTTCTCCATAGAAATAGTGCAACTGAAAATTCTGTTTCATTTTCTTGAACAATAGCTCTATACCCCATCTTTTCTTGTAAAGAAATGCTACTTCCTCTGCTGTTATCTCGAAGTTATTTGTTAAAAACTCATAGTACCGGTTTCTTTCGTCCTGATAACAAACCTTTCGTAAACGAAGTTTCCGCTTTTGTTTTGTGAGGCGTTTCCCATTCTCATCCTCCGGAGTATATTCAAGTTCTATAATCTCATCTCGCAATACTTTCGCTTGCCCCTTTTTCCGGTAGTGTTTCCGCTTAACTTCAATAACCTCATAAACAGCATTCTTCTTTAGCCTGGTCACAAAATAAACATGTTTCTGTGTCCAAAGGGCAAATTGATGATAGTAATTGTATGCTCTGTCAAAAACAACCATACTGTAAGATATCAGATCAAGGCTTTTGAGAAAGTTTTTGTCATGAACCTTCGCTTCGGTTATCTTAATAAACCGGCCAACCGATTGAACAGCATCAA
>CAJVWU010000112.1 GCA_913009755.1 uncultured Bacteroidia bacterium | reverse complement strand
TTTTTGAACATATACAACTACATTAAAATATACTGCTAAGATAAGTAAAATAATTGTTACATAAAAATTTTAAGCAGCTATTATTCAATTATTTGTGAGGTGAAATTACTTTTCGGAGTGGACTCAACATTAAAAGTTTGAAACAAGCCAACCAACAGGATCAGGAATGAAAAAACAACAATGATTCTGGCAATTACCGATGGCAGAATTTTACTGTTGACGAGCAGGAGTGTTGAGAAAAGAAAGAAAATAAAGATAACCCCGTTTTTCAGGAAATCAAAAACCGCCTCCGAAGGGTTGATGGCATTGAAAACGGATAAACCCGGGAAGACAATGTAAACAAGCAAAACCGGAAAGATCAGTTTTTTAAAGGGTGACAGGTTGATTGTGGATTTATACTTAAGATTGATAAAGACATACAGGAAAATAAAAAAGATCATCCCGGCAGCCAATGCCGTAAATTTTGAGGACACTGCCGGGTCAATCAATGTGTTAAGGTTGAAAAAGGGGATGATTGCCAAACAATAGATAAAAAAGAACAAAGCAATGTTCTTTTGTTTTTTTTCAAGGGGTGTTTGATAAATGCCGGTTGCTTTTTTTTTATTTTTCATTTAATAGTGGAGATGGTGATCATTCAACAAGAATTAAGAAAAGATTAGGGCATTCAATCAAAGTTTATGAGAAGCTAAATTACGAAGTTTACTTTATCCAAACGGTTTTGATATTGACAAATTCACGAATGCCAAAGTGTGACAGTTCCCTTCCGTAGCCCGATCGTTTTGTGCCGCCAAAGGGTAATCTCGGGTCAGATTTTGTCATTCCGTTGATAAAAACGGCACCGGCCTCAATCTTTTCCGCCATTTGTTTGCCAAGGCTGATGCTGTTCGTCCAGATACTGGCCCCCAAACCATAAACCGTATCATTGGCAATGCGTACGGCATCTTCAGCATCTTTGGCCGGGATGACAACCGAAACCGGCCCGAAAGTTTCCTCATCATAAACAGGCATTCCTTTTTTGGCATTGGTCAGCAGCGTAGGGGTATAAAATTTATCGTTTGTTCTTTTTCCTCCGGTAACCAATTTTGCTCCCATTTTAACAGATTCAGAAACTTGTTTTTCAATTTGTTCAAGCAGGTCAGGCCTTGCCATGGGCCCCATATCCGTATCTTCCGACATGGGATCGCCCAGTGCCAGGTTTTCAAGCAGGGTTTTCTGTTCCGCAACAAAATCATCAAAGATGGCTTCCTCCACAATAAACCGCTTGGCAGAAATACAAACCTGTCCGGCATTGAGCATCCGTGAGCACATTCCCGTTTTACAGGCATTGTTGATCTCCGCATCTTTTAAAACAATGTAAGGATCGGAACCACCCAGTTCCATCACACTTTTTTTCAGGTATTTACCAGCCTGGGAAGCCACAATCCTTCCCGCCCGACGGCTTCCGGTAAGGGTAACACCCTGTACCAAAGGATGGGCGATAACGCTTTCTGAAAGTTCAACCGGGATAATGAGGCTTCTGAAAACCGAATCCGGAAATCCGGAATCCATGAACAGGTTCTCAATAGCCAGTGAACACCCGGTAACATTGGGGGCATGCTTCAGTACAACGGTGTTTCCTGCCATAATGGTGGGAACGGCAAACCGCAAAACCTGCCAGAAGGGAAAATTCCACGGCATGATGGCGTAAATTACGCCGGTGGGGTCGAAACAGACAAAACTTTCCGAGCCGTCGGTTTCAAACAACTCGGGCTGAAGCATGCTTTCTGCTTGTTCAGCGTAATATTCACACAACCAGGCGCACTTTTCTGTTTCCGCCCTCGATTCGGCGATGATCTTCCCCATTTCAGCGGTGATGAGCGCTGCATATTCTTCTTTACGTTCGCGAAGAAGGGCTGCCATTTTTTTAATTGCCGTGCTCCTTTTTCTGAAAGGGATGTCTTTCCGGGTTTTGAAGGCCTGACCGGTATCGCTGACGATGTGTTCAAGCTGTTCCCGGCTGTGGTTCTCATATTCGGCAATAACTTTGCCGGTGAATGGGTTTATGGATTTCATAACAATGAAAAGTTAAGAATTAAGGCAAAGTTAAAACTAAATTGGGGAATTGAGATGTTGGACAGAAGAGTGGAATGATGGAACAATGGAACAATAGAACAATAGCTCCTCCCTCACGCCACTTTCGGCTCAATCAGCACATCTTCCTCAACGCGGAGGTTGTCAATGATAAACTCCTGGCGCCGGGGGGTGTTTTTGCCCATGTAGAATGAAAGGGTTTCGGCCACCGAAGATTCGCGGCGGAGGATGACCGGGTCGAGCCGCATGGTGGAACCGATAAAATATCTGAACTCATCCGGTGAAATCTCACCAAGTCCTTTAAACCGCGTGATCTCAGGGTTTGGTTTAAGTTTTGAGATTGCTTTTAAGCGCTCATCCTCGTTGTAACAGTACAGGGTCTCTTTTTTATTTCGTACCCTGAACAAAGGGGTCTGCAAAATGTACAGGTGCCCGGTCTTGACAAGGTCGGGATAAAACTGCAGAAAGAAAGTAAGCAACAGCAGACGGATGTGCATACCGTCAACATCCGCATCGGTAGCTACCACCACATTATTATAGCGCAGGTTCTCCAGGCTTTCATCAATATTAAGTGCCGCCTGCAACAGGTTGAACTCTTCGTTCTGGTAAACGATCTTTTTGCTCAAACCGTAACAATTCAGCGGTTTGCCTTTCAAACTGAAAACGGCCTGTGTCTGCACATCCCGCGATTTGGTGATGGAGCCGCTGGCCGAATCCCCCTCGGTGATGAACAGGGTGGTTTCGAGGCGTTTTTCGTGATTGCTGTTCAGGTGAATACGGCAGTCACGCAGCTTTTTGTTGTGCAGGCTTGCTTTTTTCACACTCTCGCGGGCCAGTTTTTTAATGCCCGCCATGTCTTTTCTTTCTTTTTCCGATTGAAGGATTTTTTTGTACAGAGCTTCAGCCGTATCGGAATGGATATGCAGGTAATTGTCCAGATTCCGCTTAATGATATCGTTGATGTAATTCCGGATGGTCTGGCCACCATGTTCAATATGCTGCGAGCCCAGCTTGGTTTTGGTCTGCGACTCAAAAACAGGTTCCTGCACTTTTATGCTGATGGCAGCAATGATAGAAGTCCTGATGTCGCTGGTTTCAAAATCTTTTCCGTAAAATTCGCGGATTGTTTTCACGATGGCTTCGCGAAAAGCAGTCAGGTGCATGCCGCCCGAAGTGGTATGCTGGCCGTTAACAAAAGAATAATATTCTTCGCTGTAAGTCCGTGAACTGTGGCTCAGGGCGCATTCAAATTCACCTTCCCGGATGTGGATAATAGGATAAAGTATGGGTCCGTTGCCGTTGATGTTGTGTTCGAGCAGATCGAGCAATCCGTCTTTTGAATACAATTTCTGTCCGTTGAAGATGATGGTTAAGCCGGCGTTCAGGAAAACATAATTCCACAACATTTCCTCAATGTACTCATACAGGTAATGAAAATTCCCGAAAATTTCGTCATCAGGGACGAAGGTGATAATGGTGCCGTCTTTTTCGGTGGAAGGCTCAAGCGGAAAGTCATTGATCAGTTCTCCCCTCACATAGTCAACAATCTTGGTTTTTCCTTCGCGGACCGACTGTGCCCTGAATTGTGCCGTTAAGGCATTCACTGCTTTGGAACCCACGCCATTGAGGCCAACGGATTTTTTAAATATTTTTGAATCATACTTGGCGCCGGTGTTTATTTTGCTTACACATTCTTTCACTTTTCCCAAAGGCATACCGCGCCCGTAATCCCTTACCGTGATCTGTTTTTCGTTCAAAGTAACCTCAATGGTTTTTCCATGCCCCATTACAAACTCGTCAATGGAGTTATCAATCATCTCTTTCAGCAACACATAAATACCGTCATCTGCCGAACTTCCGTCACCCAGTTTGCCAATATACATTCCGGGCCTCAGCCGGATGTGTTCTTTCCAGTCTAACGATCGTATGCTGTCCTCCGTATAATCAGCCGACATTTATCCTTAATTTTTGGCAAAAATAGAAAGTTAAACTCACCGTTTTTATTGTCCGGCAATTAGTTTTGAAATAGTGATTGTTGAAAACCCTTGTGAAAACAAGCTTTCAGGGAATTATTAAAAAAACCAACGTCTCTTTTCCGTTCAGGATTCGGAAATCCGGAACAGCGAAGGGGACGTTGTTTTTAAATTTTTAATTTTACAACCGTTTTCATTTGAATCCAATGCCCGGTTTTACCCTGATATATCAAAAAGACGGACTTGACGAAAGTATAAAAAAGCGCACCGACCGGTTGGTGGAAGCGTCCTTTAAAATACATTACATCATCAGGACGATGGATTTGATCATTTTGTTCCGTGACGGAAACCAGTATCCCTATCAGGTAATAAAAACCGGGAACTACATCATACTGATCGAAGGGAAGATTTACAACATTGATGCGGAAAATGACATATCGTTCATCCGGAATATAAAAACCCTGACCAAAACAGGGGATATGTCCCTGTTTGATTATTTCCACTCCCTTGACGGTGAATTTGTGATTTATACCATTGACAGCCACGAGAAAAATATTGTCGTTATCAATGATTTCCTTGGCCGGTTGCCACTATATGTCTGGCGGCAGAAACAGTTTATCCTCTCGCGCGACATTTATGTGATGGATAAAATAACTACCGGCCTTTTGTTTGATGAAACATCCATTTATCAATACCTGCGCCTCGGTTTTCCGGTAGGTAAACGCACTTTGTATCATGACATTGACCGCGTAGGCGCCTCTTCTTTGCTGCGCATTGATGAATCAGGGATTGTGCTGAAAGAAAAGCCGGTTGAAACGGGGCTTTATGAAAGTTCGGGGCATGAAAAAGAACCGGAAAGAGCGTTGTATGAGATTTTTAAAGAAGCCGTTAAAAACCGGATGGCGCAACAATCAAAGGTGGTTGTTTCGCTGAGTGGCGGAATGGGCTCGCGGCTGGTTGCCGGGGAAATTGAAAAATCAGGCTATCATGCGGAATATGCCGCTTACACGACGGAAACGCCAGATTTCGGGAAAGAAGTTGAGGTGGTCAAAAAAATCGGCAAACATTATCAACGTTCACCGCATATTTGGGATTGTAAATTATGGGCACCGGAATTTTTTGACGAACTGGCCGCTGCCAAAGGGGGCCTGGGAGATTTCGGCAAAGCGTTCGAGCTGCAGTTCATGAAAGATATATCTTCCCGGTATCAGATGATGCTCACCGGCTACGGGATGCATGATACCCTGGCATGTTTATTTCCTGATATTCCGTTGAATAAAAGACAGTTTGCTGCTTATGTTATGAAAAAGCACGGTCTTTCCCGCATCAGGTCGCTGGACAGGTTTTTGCTTTTCGATTTGAAAAAACAGGAAAAACAGTTAAGGCAATATTTACTGAACCTGCCCTTTAAAAATCACAACCTGAAATATAAATATTTCTTACTTGCCGAACAGGCAGCCCATCTGACATTTGAAGAAGAAGACCGCGACAGGAGCTTTATCTGGAGCACATCGCCGTTTTATCATCCTGAATTTTACCGCTTGGCACAAGCCATTCCCGGGAAAAGCAAAAAGAATTTCCGGCTGCTCAGCGGGTTTACCCGTTTGATTGATCCCGGACTGGAGGAAATCCCCCATGCCGCCTGGGATTTTCCCTTGTCGGACAGGCAACGGCTTCATAAAATGATATTTAGAAAAAGGGTAAGTCATTATTTACAAGGTTTCAAACAAAATAATACGGCCATTCCGGCTGTGCAGGATGATCTGGTCGACCTCGTGGGCGTGCTGATGAATAAAGGTTACGGCGGGCAACTTTCAATGTATGCCAGTAAATATAACCTCAAAAGAGCCCGTCAGACAACCCTGTTCCACCTGATCGCCCTGCTGAAAGTGTCGGAAATGTCGTGGAAGAGTTTTTAAATTGAAGTTTTCAAAAACAACTGCCCGAAAAACCATGCTTTATACCGGTGATTAGACAAACGGGGTTTATTTTATCCGTGTTACGGGTGATAACAAGCAACTTTCGGTTAAAGTAGTGAAACAATAGCATCATTTTCCAGGCCGTCCCTGAAAAAAAGCTTTTTTTATCAACTCCCTGAAATCCAGGAAATCCTGCTTTTCCGGCATCCATTCCCTGAAAAGCGTTCCTGTTCGTTTTTTAAAGATGATGTACTGGTAGATTACGGTGGAGATGTAACTCACCGAAGCCGTGGCTGCAGCGCCATTGATGCCAAACAAGGGAATGAGCGAAAAGGCCAGGATCAATGTAAAAACAAACCCGACCACATTGGACCACAGGTTCACTTTCGGATTGCCAAGCCCCGAGAAATAATGGCTGAAAATGGCATTGGCCGCCAGCGCCATGACGCCCGGGCTTAAAATCAGGATGACAGGTTTCACGCCAGTGAATGCTTTGCTGAATATCCAGGTGTAGAAACTTTCGGGCAGGATAACAAGGATCAATACGGCAGCAAAGGTTAACAGCACCGTAAACTTCATTAGTTTGATGGTTAACTGTGTGGCATAGTTTTTATCGCTGGTGTTCGAAAGGGTGGCAAACTGCACGATGGAGATGCTCTGCCCGATCAGCCGCAGCCCTTCGGTGAGTTGTACCCCGGCAGTATAAATCCCCAGTGATGGTAAGCCCATAAATCGTTTAATAAGGTAAAAGCTGAACCGTTTGTTGCCGATATGCAGCACGTTGGCGATTTGGGTGACCGTTCCGTATCGTATGACTTTACGTGTGGTGGCGGCCCAATTACTGAACGACCATGACCGGGAAAGACGGATCATGGCGAAAAAACCCAGCAGGGCTGCAATGGAATAACCGGCATATAAACTGTTCACAAATGCTTCAACATTTTTTTGACGGAGGAAAAAAATATGAACCAGAAAAACAGTCAGGACAATCAAAACCTGGGTGGTAAAAATCTTGTTGTAGGTTTTTATCCGCTCATGGCCCAGCAGCAGGTTGTAGTGGGTGAGCATCAGGGCATTGATCAGGGCCAGCCCGATGATGGCCGGTTCGGAACCGATGGGGATAACCGTTGAATAAACAATGGGAAAGCGATTTTTTAATAATTGAAAAATAAAATAGAACAGGATATTCACCAGTGCAATCCAACAGTAAGCCGGAATAAGCAGTTTGCCAATGGATTCGCGTGAAGCATAATAAATGAGTGCGCTGCCGGCGACCAGGTCAATCACCAGTTGGATGATGCCCACATCCAGCAGGATCAGCCCGATAGCCCCCAGGCCTTTGCTGCCAATATGGTTGGTAATCAAAAAAAGTATGGCCAGGTTGACCAGGGCATTCAAAATGCGGGTTCCCGCCGTTCCGACAATTTTTTTCAGCATAACTGCGTAATTGGGACAAAAATAGATATTAAATCAGACTTGCTGTGATTTTGAAAAGGGAGAAGGGTTTCAAATCCCGACCGGCAATAAACTGAATGAACAAGGTAACTCATATTTCTCAAATAAAACACACATTTTCCCGTTAATCAATCCGATTAAATCTTATTTTTGACCTGATTTTGCTTGCCCATGAAGCTTTCCGTCATCATCGTGAATTATAATGTGGAGTATTTCCTCGAGCAGTGTCTTTACTCGGTAAAAAGGGCAATGAAAGGTATTGAAGGGGAGGTAATCGTAGTGGACAACAACTCTGTTGACGGTTCAAACCGGATGGTGAAGAAAAAATTTCAGGAAGTCATACTGATAGAAAACAAAGAAAATCTGGGTTTTTCCAAAGCCAACAACCAGGGTATCCGTCTGGCAAAAGGCGAATACGTATTGCTGCTCAACCCTGACACGGTGGTGGAAGATGATACTTTTCAAAAGATTGTCCGTTTTATGGATGATCATTCCGATGCCGGTGCGCTGGGTGTGAAAATGCTGGACGGTGCCGGGAATTTCCTCCCCGAATCAAAAAGGGGCTTGCCCACGCCTTTAACGGCATTTTATAAAATGTTCGGCCTGTCGTCGCTGTTTCCGAAATCCAAAAGGTTTTCAAAATACCATCTGGGTTATCTCGATGAAAACGAGGTTCATCAGGTAGATATCCTTGCCGGTGCTTTTATGCTTATCCGTAAAAAAGTGCTGGATGAAATTGGGTTGCTCGATGAAACATTTTTTATGTACGGCGAAGATATTGACCTGTCGTACCGGATTATCAAGGCAGGTTACAAAAACTATTACTTCCCAAAAGCCCGCATCATTCATTACAAGGGCGAGAGCACAAAAAAAAGCAGCGTGAACTACGTGTTGGTCTTTTACAATGCCATGGTGATCTTTGCCCGGAAACACTTCACTTCCAAGCGGGCCAGGATATTCGCCAACCTGATAAACATTGCCATTTATTTAAGGGCGTTTGTGGCCATCCTCTCCCGGTTGTGGAACCGGTTTATTCTGCCGGTAGTTGATACCATTGTCCTCTATGGCGGACTATATCTTATCGCCAACGTATGGGCCCGGCAAATGATTTACCCCGAAGGGGGAAGCTACCCCATGCCTTTTTACTATTACGTTATCCCTTCCTATATCCTCATCTGGCTGCTGGCTGTTTATTTCACCGGGGGGTACGATAAACCGATAAAAGTCAGGCAGGTTATTCCCGGATTGGTCATCGGAACTCTGGTTATCCTGGTGTTTTATGCTTTGTTGCCTGAGCACATGCGCTTTTCGCGGGCACTTATTTTGCTGGGGACAGTATGGGGAATTGCCAGTCTGCCCTTTGTCAGGGCACTGATGTACTGGCTGAAAGTCCCGTGGGTCCAACTGGGTGAAAAACAAAACAAACGGTTTCTGATCATCGGCGATAAGGAAGAAGCGGAACGGGTTTCCAGCCTGTTGGGTTCCTCATCGGTAAAACCTGAATTTGTGGGCCTCGTCAGCCACGAAGTAAAACTTGAAAAAGAGGATGCATTCGTGGGTAGCATCTCGCAGGTGATTGATATCATCAGCATCTATAATATTGATGAGGTGATATTTTGCTCCAAAAGCATTTCTCACCAAACCATCATTGATAAAATGACCGAGTGGAAAAATGCCGATGTTGTTTACAAAATTGCCCCCGAAGACAGCCTGCTGATCATTGGCAGCCATTCCATCCATACCAAAGGCGATCTTTACACGGTGGACATCAGCGGGATTGACACCACGGTAAACCGCAGGAATAAAAGGTTGCTTGATGTGTTTTTATCATTGGGTTTTCTTTTGTTGTTGCCTGTTTTATTTCTGTTTCAAAAAAAACCGGGCGGATTTTTCTCCAATAGTTTTAAGGTGATGTTTGCCAGGAAAAGCTGGGTCGGATATTATGATTTGTCCAAAAGCGAATATCATCTGCCCAAAATAAAGAAAGGTGTTCTGACGCCTGTGGACGGTATGAAAATAAAATCAGGAGATAAAGAGGTAATTGAAAAACTTAACCTGATCTATGCCAGGGACTATACGGTTTGGAAAGATTTGAATATTATTTTGTTTGCTTTCAGGGAACTGGGGAAATGATGGGTATTGATTTGAAACAGATTTACGCAGAAAAGCGCAGATCAAAAATCACAACCAATCCGCGTACATCAGCGTCTAAAAAAAATCACAACCAATCCGCGTACATCAGCGTCAAAACCAAATCATAACCAATCCGCGTACAACAGCGTCAAAACCAAATCATAACCAATCCGCGTACATCAGCGTCTAAAAAAAATCACAACCAATCCGCGTACATCAGCGTCAAAACCAAATCATAACCAATCCGCGTACAACAGCGTCAAAACCAAATCATAACCAATCCGCGAACATCAGCGTCAAAACCAAATCATAACCAATCCGCGTACATCAGCGTCTAAAAAAAATCACAACCAATCCGCGTACATCAGCGTCAAAACCAAATCATAACCAATCCGCGAACATCAGCGTCAAAACCAAATCATAACCAATCCGCGTACATC
>CAJVWU010000111.1 GCA_913009755.1 uncultured Bacteroidia bacterium | reverse complement strand
ACCGCTCTGCAAAGATCAGGACTTACAACTGGCCGCAGGGACGTGTAACCGACCACCGCATCAACCTGACCATGTATAACCTGCATCAGATCATTGACGGCGACCTGGAAGAACTGATCGAAAAACTTCAAATGGCTGAAAATGCCGAACGGCTGAAGGAAGGGTTTGAATGACGAAAGCGAACCCAGTCCTAAAGGACTGGGAAACTGATAGCGAGATTAAATAACAGGAAACAAATCAGTTACCCGGTCATTTATGACCGGGATTTAAGAAACATAAATAATGACCAGCAATCAACTTTTTAACCTGATCCGCGAAAAGAGATCCTTCCTCTGCATCGGGCTGGATACGGACATTAACAAAATCCCCGGACATCTTTTGCAGATGAAAGACCCAATATTTGAATTCAACAAAGCCATTGTGGACACCACCCACAATCTGGTTGTAGCTTATAAGCCCAACCTTGCTTTTTATGAATCGCTGGGTGCCAAAGGATGGGAAAGCCTGGAAAAAACCGTGGATTACATCCGGCGGAAAACAAAAGACATTTTCCTGATTGCCGATGCCAAGCGCGGCGACATCGGCAACACCTCCGCCCTATATGCCAGGACTTTTTTCGAGACCTTCAACTTTGATGCCGTCACGCTGGCTCCCTACATGGGTCTCGATACAGTTTCCCCGTTTTTGGATTATGAAGACAAATGGTCCATTATCCTGGCGCTGACTTCCAACAAAAGTGCAGAAGATTTCCAATATCTTACGGATAAAGACAGCGGCAAACGACTTTATGAAACGGTACTTGAAAAGAGCAGCCGGTGGGGAACCACCGATCAGATGATGTATGTGGTTGGCGCCACCAAAGCCGAAGCATTGAAAGATATCCGCAAAATAGTACCCAATCACTTTTTGCTTGTCCCAGGCGTAGGTGCCCAGGGAGGCAGTCTTGAAGAAGTAGCCAAATACGGTATGAACGACCATTGCGGACTGCTGGTCAATTCTTCCCGTGGTATCATCTATGCATCTTCCGGTGAAGATTTCGCTGAACAAGCCGGAACCAAAGCACGGGAAATGCAGAAGGAGATGGCGGGACTGCTTAAAGAGAACAGCTTGATTTAAAAAGATGTGCAGAGATATCGCTTTCCTTATTTTCCCTAACTTGTACCGTCCAAAACATCCCATGAAAAAAGAAACCCGGGCACGGATCAAGATCAACAAACTGCCGGAAGAAGCAGGATGACGGTTTTTCCAGTGACGAGAAGGGCAAAGCCGGCAAGCAGTTGATTGAAATTTATGAGCAGAAGATCAAAGAAAGGATTGGGAAGGTTTGGGGGGAGTGGAAATGATTAACATTAAATTGTTATTAATCATATTGTTTATAGCTATATTCTTTTAATTTAACTTATTAATTTTATCAAATTCAAAATAGACATTACTTATGCGGATTCAACTTTTTATAAGTTCAAAAAGTGATATAAAAGATAATATTCTTAATCAACTCCAAAATATATTTAACCTTGACACTGCTTTATCTCAGCGTTTATACAATACACATATTAAAGAGCATTTTGATCAAATTGAGGATGGTTCTTAATTTTTAATAGAAACTCCTTATGTGGACAAAGTTTATAGGGATAGTTATTACAGTTATTTTTCATCAAAAAACCGTCAATATAAACGAGACAGTATAAGAATCTCAATTTTCAAAGATGTTGTTTCGGCAAATGATTTTAGAGATAATACAAAAAGAGAAGAACTTTTAAAAAAATATATGGGGTTTATCGTACTTCGACCGACTGAACCAAACCTGATTGGACGTAGTACCATATCGCCAAAAATATTAAAAACTAAACATTTTGAAATCTGTACTACGAATATAAGAACTACTGTAAACTCTATAAAACTTTACATTGATGGTTTTCCTCATTCATCTCAGGATGCTGAAACGATTTCATGCGCGGAGACTACTATCTGGTCATTAATGGAATATTTCAGTAACCGCTATGCTGAATATAAAAGTGAATTGCCCTCTGAAATCATTCAAACTCTTAAAAGGGTTTCTACCGAGAGGCAAATCCCTTCTAAAGGTCTTGATATTCAACAGATTTCATACGCCCTTCGAGCATTCGGCTTGGGAACAAAAATTTATTCCAAAACTGAATATGGTGTTATGTTTGAAAATCTTTTGAGTTGTTACATTGAAAGCGGCATTCCACTGGTTATCGCAATGCAAAACAACACCATCGGGCATGCTTTGTTGTGTATTGGTCATGAACTACCAACATCAGATCAAATTGATGTATTAACAAATAAGAATTTTACAAATCCTCGACTGCAAGGCAAATATAATTCAAGAAACATAACTGTATATGATTTTAACGATTTAAAAGAAAAGTACGTTTTTATTGATGATAATCATCCGGTTTATCAAACAAACTTCCTTGAGAGCCCCTCGGCAAATTATCTTCCTAATTACCCGGGTTGGGCAAATTGTAAAATAACTTATTTTATTGCCCCATTATATACAAAAGTCTATTTGGAGGCATTCACGGCACAGAACTATATTTATCAGTTTCTTTTAACCCCCAGGATAAATATTAATGATAATTCAGAAATACTTGTTAAAATATTCTTAACGTCAAACCGTTCTTTTAAAGATTGGCTTGCCACGAATAATAGTTTTAATCATGATGTAAGAGACCTTATTTTGGAAACGGCTATGCCAAAGTTTATTTGGGTTGCAGAATTAAGTACCAAAGACTTAATGAAAAACAGGAAAGCAAATGGAATTATTCTACTTGATGCAACCGAGGCTAACACTATGAATAACAAACCATTAATTATGGCTTCTCATAAAGGAAATTATATTAGTTTTGCACCCAATTCAACGGAGCTTCAAAAATTTGCATTACCTTTGGGTACTTTCAGTGTTTATCAGAATAACTTAAAATCATTTATATGACTGAAGTAATCAGCAATTCGGATAAAATTATTCAAAAACTTCAAGAGGAAGGCAAAATAGAATCTTTAGATAAAAAGGAAGATTTAGATGCCATCATTGAAATGAATGAAGAAATGGAAATTGTTAGCAGGGAATATCAGGTAAAAGATAGAAACTCACAAATCTCAGCCTCGAAAGTAATTCTTACAGATTAACTTTTTGTCTTTTGATTTATTTTCTCACTATTTTCTCCGGTTTTATTCTCATGAAATAAACATTCCTGTTTTACACCCCCTCAATCACCTCCGTCCATCCGTGTTTATCTTCTTCGGTTCCTTCCTGTATGCCCCGAAGCTGGTGGTACAATTTGGTGGAAACCGGGCCCGGTTCATCACCATATTTGTAAACCTTGCCCGTGTCGCGGTCAACGATCTTTTTGATGGGCGAGATGATGGCTGCCGTTCCGCAGGCGCCGGCTTCTTCAAAAGTATCCAGTTCTTCAACAGGTACTTGGCGGCGTTCGGTTGACAAACCCATATCTTTGGCAATCTGCTCAATGCTCATATTGGTAATTGACGGCAGGATAGTGTGTGATTTCGGGGTAATGTAAGTATTGTTTTTTACCCCGAAAAAATTAGCAGGGCCGGCTTCATCAATGTATTTCTTTTCTATGGCATCGAGGAACAGTACCGAAGCAAACCCACCCTGATGTGCCCTTTCAGAAGCCCGCATACCGGCTGCATAATTACCACCAACTTTGATGTATCCCGTTCCCAGAGGAGCAGCCCTGTCGTAATCGCGGACAATCTCAACGGATACCGGGTGAAAGCCTTCTTTAAAATAAGGCCCCACGGGGGTTACCAAAACCAGGAACATATATTCTCTTGCCGGTTTAACACCAATCTGTGGGCCTATCCCGAAAAGTAACGGCCTTACATACAAAGTGGCTCCGGTACCATAAGGCGGAATGAACCTGGAATTTAGTTTTACCGCTGTTTTGATCATCGCACCGAAAAGCTCTTCAGGAACTTCGGCCATCATAATTCCATCTGCCGAACGTTGCATGCGTTTGGCATTTTCCTGCCAGCGGAATAATCGTACTTTGCCATCAGCACCACGATAGGCTTTGAGGCCTTCAAAGGCTTCCTGCCCGTAATGTAAGCCTGTAGCCGCAATGTGTACCGGAATATATTCCGAGTCCGAAACTTCGGGTTTGCCCCATTTGCCGTCTTTGTAGAGGCTGCGGATATTATAATCGGTTGGATGATAGCCAAAGGGTAATGTCCCCCAGTCAATATTCAGGTTTTTATCTTTTGTCATGGCATTATTATTTTAATGTTTTCGCAGGCTAATTTACTAAAAAACAACGAATGGCGGGAAGGCCAAATACATATAGGAACAGTTATGTTACTGAATTCCTACACTTTACTTCAATAACTTTTAGAAAAATAAGTAAATCACGTAGAGAATTAACCGGACAATAGAATGGGAGCCAGGGTTATCCCCCCAAGTACCTTTATACAGCTTATACCCTTACCCCGCCTTATACCTTACAAACCTCCTTTTAAAACCGGTAACCGATCTGTATCAGATACCTTAAACCAAAGCCGAAACTGGATTTAACGCCGGAACTTGATACCGAACCTCCCTCGACCAATTCATCAAAACCCGGGATTGTGCCGGAGAGGATATTATAAATGGCCTGTAAATATTCATTTTCTTTATCGGCATCAATATTACCGCCCAAAGTCATCTTTGTCATGTACATCGAAAGCGACGGGCCCATAAAAACCAGGTCTATTGACAGCCGTTCCTTAATGATAAACTGATAACCCAGTTCAACACCGGCACTGAATATATTCAGGTTAGCCCCGAAATTCAAAGCACCCTGTATTTCCGGGCTGTTCAAAATAACGATATCATTTTGAAACTGATAGTGATGGAATGAGCCATAAGCTCCCCAATACAATCCGTCCGGGGCCATGCGTTTGTTGCGTTTATTGAAATAAAAGCGGTAATCACCCGAAACGGTAAAACCCCATTTTTTTCTGGAATGTTGAATATTCAGGCTGTCAAATATCCCTTTTGTTAATGATGGCAATTCAAAATAACCGGCATTGATTGAAAACGAGCGATAGGGTTTGAGCACCCTTTCGTAGCCAATATTAATATTCTTTTTGCTCCAAATCAGGAAAGGGGCCAGATTCCACCGGATCACATTTTTTCTGTATTTTACCGTATCAGGAAATTCAAATCCTTTTTGAGCAAAAAGTTGAATATTTACCCCTGAAAGAAAAGCGATCAATAATACAAGAGCAATCTTTTTCATAATGGATAGCATTAAAGTTTTAAAGTATATTGCAACGTTACGTTCCGCATGGGCTCAGCTTTCAGGGGCCGTAACGAATACCAACGGTTAAACACATTATTGGATATCAAAGCCAGTTTATGATGTTCACGGAATTGATAGCTCAACCGCATGTCAAATATTGCATTTCCATTGTTATGATGGTAGAAATAGTTTTTATACAGTATGGGTTGGAGAAGTCCGCCTGAAGCTTTGGTGGCATCCTCAAAATCAAAAATGGCTTTGTCCAGATTCACTATTTTGCTGAAATAACGCATACTGATTCCATAGGAAAAATTTTTATACCCGACCTCAACATCCATTTTAGCTGTGGATAAAAACCTATATTTAAGAATCCTTTTGTCCGGATTGACACTTGTTGTTTCGTAGCTAAAATCTGTCGCCCCACTTGGATTGTAATCTTTTGCAAAAACATAATCCGGGTCCAATGTAATGGGCTTCACATAAGTATAACCCAGCAAAAGATTGATATGCCAGAAATTGGCGAATTTCGCCTGTCCGGTCAAAGAAATATCTACTCCCGTTATTTGTGATTTTCCGGTATTTACAAATTTAAATCCCGCCAGGGCAAACGTGTAAGTTGAATCCCAAAAGCCAAAAAGATATTCGACGGTATTTTGATATTCCTGATAAAAAGCAGCAATATCAAAATAGCCATAAAACTTACTGAACTTCAAGCCCTGTTTCAGCCCGATTTCTGCATTCCAGCTATATTCAGGCTGCAAGTCCGGATTGTTGAACACGCCAAAACTGCCCACCGATGTCCTGATATATCGTTCGGTAATGGTAGGAAAACGGTAGCCCTGACCGATTGAAGCCCTCAGATAAGTTTCCTGTCCTACTTTCAATGAAGAGCCAAATCGGAAAATAGGCCTGGTATCCTGTATGGAATCGTTTAACCTGTAATGTTCAAGCCTTGTACCAATTGAAATATTTAAAGCATTTCCGAATTTTTTTTCAATCTCCATATACGCCGACAAATTCCATAACCAGTTTTTATCCGAGCCCGAAGCTTCATACATATTGGACTTTGCATAGGTATAGTTACTCACAATTCCACCTATAAAATCAAGGTTTCCGATATTTTTAAAACTCTTACTGAACTGATACCGGTTGTAGATCATCAGAGCGCGGTTTGACTGGTTATTGATGGCATCGGAATTATTGTATAAAATCCGGTTTGCAAACTGATGTTTAACACCCAGGCTGGAATACAGGTTAATATAGGGATCAAAATACATGGTGACCGTATTGGCCAGCAACACTGCCCCGGGATAGCCCCTGTAAAAATTTGCGGTATCATCAAGCCATGCTAACGCGGTGCTTTGATGCTTAAACATGATATTTCCATTGAGCCCGAAGTTCAATCCTTTGATTTTTTTTGACCGGCGACGGATTTTAAAATTAACCCTTCCCTTTTGGTTTGCCATCTCGTTATCGCTGATGGAATCCCCCGGCTGGGTTACCCAGGGGCCGGGTATTGGCGCCCCGATATAACTCCGGTCAGCCATAACGACCCCCCCCACCACAAGGTCGGTGTGGCCTTCGCCCAGGCGACGGGTATGCAAAAAACTGACTCCCGTCAGATAGTTAGCACCCTTCCACCATTGTTTTGCAGGACCGGAAGGACGTGTATATAATCCGGTATAAGTCTGTACTTTCGTCAACGGCTTGGTGCCCGGATAGCTTGTACGGATATAAATGGCTCCACTCAAGGCTGAAGACCCTGAAAGTACCGAAGCAGCACCCTTTACCACTTCGATTTGCTTTATGTCTTCAATCGGTATCAGCGACCAGTCCGGCTTTCCCGCATCACCGGTAATAATGGGCAGGTCGTCAACAAACACAGCAACTTTGCTCCCAACGCCAAATGTAAAACCACTCCCCCCCCTTATCTGGGGTTCCTGGTCGAGGATGGTAACCCCCGGCATCATATTCAATATGGTTTCCACCGACCGCGTATTCTTTGCTTCAATCAACCGGGGTTTCATTACTTCTATCGAAACTGTTTGGTCTTCAATCTTTTTATCAAATCTCCCTGCCCGTATTTCCACCTCTTTAAATTGAATACTAAAAGGGTCCATTAAAATATTTTTAAAAACCGTTGAGCCGGCCTTTATGGTAACGGGCAGGGTCTGGGTTTTCATTCCGGTATAAGAAACGGTAAACTGATAATCACCGGGAGACAGGGCAATGCTGAAATGGCCGTTAAAGTCACTCACATCACCGGTTGTCATGTCAGATTTTAAATAAATATTTGCCCCCACCAATGATTCCCCTGTTTCCTTATCCAATATCCGGCCGGCAAAGACCCCGGTTTGCGATTGCGCCCCGGCAGATAAAAAACCCCCTGTCGCTATAACAAGAAGAAGAATCTTGTAAAACCGCTTCATCTGTCACTAATTTTAAAAAGAAACCTTCAATTAATGTGTTTGATGAACAAACTATTGTATCATCACTTTTCTGGTCAATACTTTTTGACCCATGTTGGCAACCACAATATAAATCCCTTCGGGAACATTCAAATGAAACTGACGCTGAGTTCCCGTTAAAATACCAGAACTATAGACAGGCCTGCCGGTTAAATCCAAAACCTGTAGCCGGACATTGGATTTATGGTTGTCATCAATAAAAACAGTTAATGTTTTATGACTGACATACACTTTGAAGTCATTGGCCGTAATCTCATTAATATCCGTTCCGTCATTATAGATCAATCCCAGGTCATCAAACCAGGCTTCGCTGCCATCCAGGGCATTTACTCCGTTACCTGACGTGATAATTACCATAATGTAGTCAGGTGTACCCGATGTGTAATAATTGAACGGTACGGAAAAGCGGGTCCAGGTATTCACCTGATCCCCCGGAAACTCATGATAAGCTAATGCAACCCAATTGCTTGAGTCGCTGGCAGGGGCGCTTGTCGAATCTGTATGTAAAATTACTTTTATCGTACCGAAATCACCGGGTGTCGGCTTACACTTGAACCATCCAATAATGCTGTCGGGGCGATGAGGCAATGGCATATTAAACTCCGGATTGTTGACTTCCGTGAAAACATATCCCTTATTGGGATCAAGGTCTGCAAAAATTCTTTCATTTGTTATCGTACCGGTGGCAACGATCCCAAAAATAGAAACATTATACAGATATAGTGAATACTTTCCACTGTGGGCATCCGAACTACTGTCCCACACCGCCGGGGAAACTTTGGCCAGGCTCTCCGGCAATGCCGTACGAAGGGAGTTCCAGTTTACCGGTTCGGGAACCGGGCCAATAGCGATTGGTTCCCAATTTTCAAATCCGGGATTTTCCAACTGTGTTTGTGCATTTAAGCCAAACGTTAAAATGATAAGGGTTGAAAGGCCTAGTAAAATTTTTTTCATATTTCCCAAGTTTAGATTATTTTATTAATTGCCATGTAAAAATATAAAAATATACAGCGCATTTTCTTTTTATAACACTTCCGGACGAAACAAAAGCGTTAAGTACAATTATTCTCAGTTGATTAAGAAGTTGATAAAAATTTTTGGACTGTATCTGGTATGGTTTTTTTGAAACAAGGAAAGATTATAGTGTAAATTCACCTGATTAGCACCTTATGGGTCAACACTTTCCCTTCAACGTTAGCAACCACAATATAAATACCGGTTGGAACATCCAAATTTATCCGGTTTTGTATTCCGGTTGAAATGTGTGAGACATGAACAGGCCTGCCTGTTATATCCAGAACCTGCAACCGCACATTCGTGCGGTGTGCATCATCTAAAAAAACCGTTAAAATCTTGTGATTCACATAGACGTTGAGGTCATTGGCCGTGATCTCATTGATATCCGTCCCGTCATTGTAAATCAATTTCAGGTCATCGTACCATGCCTCACTGTCTGCAATGGCCGACACCCCGTTTCCGGCAGTAACTATAGTCAGTATATATTCAGGGTTGCCTTCCTTCAAATAATGGAAAGGAATGGAGAAACGTGTCCATGTTTCAACAGGGGTACCGGGAAAATTATGGAATGCATAAGCAATCCAGTTTGTCGAATCAGTCACAGGAATACTGGAGGAATCGGTATGTAAAATAACTTTTACAGTGGGAAAATCTCCGGGTTTCGGATTACATTTGTACCATCCGGTAAGGCTATCGGGGCGATGCGTCAGAGGGGTGTTGTACTTCCCGTCATGCGTATCAGTATATGAAAATCCTTTATTCGGGTTCAAATCGGCAAATAGCCTGCCATTGGTCATGGTCCCGGTGGCAACTATCCCAAAAGTGCTTATGTTAACCAGATATAACGAATAATTGCCACTGTGTGCATCAGAACTGCTGTCCCAGACGGGAGGGGCAAGTTTGGCAAGATTGTCAGGCAACGCTGTGCGAACCGAGCTCCAGTTTACCGGTTCGGGTATGGGACCGTAATCAATGGCCTCCCATTCTTCAAATCCGGGATTTTCAAACTGGGTTTGGGCATTTAAACAAAAAGCTAAAAAAACAAGGGCTGTGAGGCTGAGTAAAATTCTTTTCATTTTTCCGGAATTTAAATTATCCTGCATTTTATCAGGTAAATTTATAAAAATATACTGAATATTGGGTAGTATCCCTTTTTGTGTGTAATGGCTTCTTAAGCTAAAAGCAAAGTTATTCATTTTTTTGTCTTTTCTGTGGAATGAATGGAAGCGAAGCGGAGGCGTAGCCGGAGCGAGCTTCCATTCATTCTTCCCATTGTAATTTATTTGTTTCATAATTCATTTTTGGCAATTTTCTCTGATACGCACTCCTTGTCATAGCCACATAGCCCAGTAATAAAATTGTGGCTTCTGCATTGGGCA
>CAJVWU010000110.1 GCA_913009755.1 uncultured Bacteroidia bacterium | reverse complement strand
TTACATATCTTTGCCAAATATTGCAAAAACGATTAAAAAGTACATGAAAAAATATGTAGTGACCCACTAATTTCATAATTTGCTGATTTTAAGAGTTTCATATTTCTAAATAGCCAAGTTGGGTTAATGGGTATCCTTCCTTTTCTCGTAATGTCCGAATTAATTCTCCAATATTTTGCATTTTGAAATAATTATTTTGACAAAAAATAGTCAAAGATTTCTTTTCTAATCAATCATTAAGTCAATTACTTTTCAACTACTTGTTAACATTGTGAGGGTGGCAAAAATAACTCTTTTGGTTTTTTCGGGTTAGGCTTGCGTATCGGCAAAAACCAAATGTGTTATTTGTGGGTAAGCATCCTAATTGTCCCGCAGGGCAAAAGAGGGAAGGAAAAACTAAATTAATTTTATTTCAAGTTTACACTAACTTTTTATTTTATTTTTCCAAAGAGCAACTGTTTAATTTTAACCTGTATTTCTTTTGTTCAGCCTTGTTGGTAACAAAGTTATATACGCAACTCCAAAGATTCACAAAGATTTGTTTAAACCAAAGTTTTTGAGCAGTTTAGCCGACATGAAGCGCCTACAAACGAATGTTAAACGGAAGTAAATGGTTATTAACCGAATCGGGTGAAAAGGTCACCATAGTTTTGCCTCAGAATTTGTTCATTGACATGCTGGATACCTGATACCGGATTCCGGATAGTTTTCAACGGCCATCCGGGATCAAGTATCCGCTATACAGAATCAATTTACAAACAATCCAATTCATTTATTGTATAACTAATTAAAACTTACAATCATGACAACTTTAAGAAATTCAGCACACCTGATCGGACGATTGGGGATGGATACCAAAACTATTGAATTTGACAACGGCAAGATGAAAGCCGCTTTCTCGCTTGCCACGTCCGACTATATTACAAAGACAGCAAGGGCGAGCGCGTACAGGAAACCCAATGGCACAACATTGTGGCCTGGGGCAAAATAGCCAAAATTGCTGCCGACTATCTTTCAAAAGGCAAGAAAATTGCCCTTGAAGGCAAGCTCACCAACCGCAGCTATGAGGACAAGGAAGGCAACAAAAAGTACTTCACCGAAGTAGTGGCCAATCAGGTTTTGATCCTTGACAAGAAAAGCTGAAACAAATTTCACGCGGTGGCGCAGCGATCGCAGCGAAAAACCATTGTGTCGCTGCGTGAAAAAACCCTTTTATTTCCTTTTTACCATAAAATTATCAAAATCCGAAACCGCATCGGCTTTGGTCCAGAAACCCACTTTGCCGGGTTTGGTGAATGTGTTGTCGGTTTTTTCAAGGTATTTTTTCCCGTTCAGGTAGCAGGTGACTTTGTTGCCTTTCATGACCACTTTCACGGTAAACCATTTCCCCTCGGGAAGCCGGATATGTCCTGCCGAGGCCAGTTGAATGCGGCGGCCGTTTTCCACTTTGTAAAACCGGTAATTGTCTTCCAGCGGGTTGAAACGGACGATGTAGTAATTGTTGTTGTCAATGTAACGCCATACCAGTCCGCCGCCCTTGTCTTCATTGCCTGAATTGGCCAGGATGTCAACCGACATCTCCACATCTTTCAGCGTAGCGCCGTCATATACGGCAACGTTATAATACGAGCCGCTGTTTTCGGCCGTCTGGGCAAGTACTTTGTTTTCGCCGTTCTGTTTCACAGTCCATTTTCCGGAAGCATTTGTCCAGCCTTTGGGCAGACTGCCGGGTTTTTCACTGTTAAAACTGATTACGGTTTTTTCCTGTGCCGTGACCATCCCTGCTGTTACCGTCAAAGCGGCAAAGAGCAGGATCAATTGTTTTTTCAGTGTTTTCATTTTTTTGTTTTTTTAGAACGTTAATTATTCCGTTTTTTATTTGCTTTTCCGGATTCCTGCCCGTCCGGCCCGCCTGCCGGAGCAATGCGACGGGCAGGCAGGCGGATGCAATCCGGAAGCGATCATTTTGTGTGCACCCTACCCTGCAGACTCTTCCAGGTCCGCCTTCGGCGGACTCTGGAAGGTCTTTCCTTTCCCCCGGTTCACCAGCCAGTAAAGCCCCGGGATCAGCAGCAGCGACAGGAACATCGAAACGGTCATGCCGCCGATCATCGAGATGGCAAGCGGTTGCAGCATTTCGGAGCCTTCGCCCATGGCCAGGGCCAGTGGCAGAAAACCAAAAATAGTAGCCAGGGTGGTCATCAGGATGGGGCGCATGCGTACCCTGCCTGCCATCAGCAGGGCTTCTTTTACATCCGTTGTTTTTTCGCGCAGGTATTTTTCAGCGTAATCAATCAGCAAAATGCCATTGTTGACCACCACACCCACGATCATGATCATCCCCATAAAAGCGGAAATATCCAACGGTATCCTGACGATCCACAGCATCAGAAAAACCCCGCTGACCGAAAGCACCGTACCCAGAAGTATAACCGTGGATGTTCTGAATGACCGGAACTCAAACAGCAGGATGGAGAACACCAGCAACACGCCGAACACAAGGATCAGTATCAATTCTTTGAATGCCTGCTGCTGGCTTTTGTACTGACCACCAATTTCCACTGTAACACCCGGAGGCAGATGAATTCCGGCCAGCATTTGTTTTACATCCCCGATGATCCCGCCCAGGTCACGGCCCGAAATATGGGCTTTCACATTAATCACCTGGCTGAGGTTTTCGTGGTCAATATCTGTTTTGCCCGGCACTTTTTTGATTTCAGCCAGTTCGTCCAGTTGAAACACCCTGTTAATGGAAGTGAGATAAACCGGCATTTTTCGGATTCTTTCCGCATGGTTAAAATCCTGTTTGGGAAAACGTACCCTCACCGGTATAAATTTCAAACCATCCATTATTTGAGTGGCCTTATCACCCCACAGGTCCATGTTCACAGCATCACTCACCTCCTTGACGGACAAGCCGTAACGGGAAGCGACTTCCTCTTTTACCCGGATAATCAATTCAGGCTCACTCCGGGCAAACCCCTTATACACATCCACCGCCCCGCGGACTTTTTCCAGTGAATTGGCAATCTGACGGGCCGTTTCCTGGATCAGTTCCTTATTTTTCCCAAACACCTTGATGGTGATCGGGGCAATTTCGCCACCAAGATCTTTCAAACGATCAGGCAATACCTGTGTCAGTTCCGATTTTAAACGAGGTTCATGACTTTTGGTAAATGCACGAATCTCATCCATAATTTCAAATGATGAACGTTTATGCCCCTTTTTCAGGCTGATCACATAATCACCGTCATTGGCGTGTGTCCGCGGATGTACCAGACTCCGGCCTGTACGCAGGGAGTAGCTCTCCACATCAGGCATGGACATGATAAATTCGGAAATGCTTTTGAGCATGCTTTTTGTTCCTTCGATGGAGCTGCCGGGGGGTGCCAGGTAATCGTAAACAATGGTCCCTTCATCCCACTCGGGCAAAAACCCGCTGGGTATTCGGAGATAGGAAAAAATGGCAACCCCACCTAAAATGATAATAATGAGAAAGGTGATAATCGGGTATCGAAAAAGTCCTTTGAGTGATTTTTGCTGAACATTCACCAGGGCGGGCATAACCTTTCCGGGCTTTTTCTTTTTGGTTGAAATGAAAACAACAGCCAGCGCCGGAGTGAGAAATACTGCCAGGATCATGGAAACCACCACGGCAATGGCGAGTGTGGAAGCCAGGGCACGGAAAAAGATTCCCGGCACACCGGTCAGAAAAACCAACGGCACAAACACAACCAGTGTCGTCAATGTTGCCCCAAGCAGGGGTGGGATAATCTCGCTTGTGGCCTTGACAACCGCTTCTTTTTTTGAAAAGCCTTCTTCAAGATAACGTTCAATATTTTCAACCACCACAATGGCATTGTCCACCAAAATGCCGATGGCCGCCGCCAGTCCGCCCAGGCTCATCAGATTGAGGTTCATACCCAGTAATTTGATAAAAATAAAGGTGATCAGCAAGGCCACCGGGATGATCATGACGGTTACCAAGGTAATGCGCAACTTTTTTAAGAAAAGCCAAAGGATAATGAAAGTAAGCAAAGCGCCCAGGAAAATGGCATCGCGTACGCTGCCAATTGCATTTTTGATGAAACCGGTCATGTCGTACCACTTGGTCACCTGAACATCCTGCGGGATCACATTGGCCATGCCGGCCAGCCGTTTTTCCACTTCATCCATAATGGTTACGGCATTGGTACCGGGTTGTTTGATAATGGTAACCAACACGGCAGGTTTTAAATTACTTTCACAAGCGATGAAAGTCTCTTTTACAGCAGGCTCAACCGAAGCAACGTCAGACAGATAGACGGGTGTTTCGCCCTGGCGCGAGACAATGGTCTTGTTTATATCTTCAATGTTCAGGAAACGGTTATCGGCTATATTCAGGTATAATTTATTGGATTCATTGAGGCGTCCCACAAATTGCAGGTTGTTGGCTTTTTTAAGTGCTTCTTCAATCTTTTTGTAATCCAGGTGCAGGGCAACCAGTTTTTGCGGATTGAGGTTCACCCAATATTCGCGTTGGTGGCCACCCATCACTTCTATATTAAAAACGCCGGGGATACTGGCCAGTTGCGGACGGATGGTGAAAATAGCCAGGTCTCTTAACTGGAGCAGGTTAAGTTTGTCGGAAGTCAGCGCATAGCCGGCTATGGGATAGGTGGAGGTAGTAAATCGCCGGACTTCGATGGATACGCCGGGGGGTAACTTATTTTGTATGCCGCTGATCTGCGCCTGCACCAGTTGATAAGCCCGGAACATATCCTGGTTCCACTGAAAATCAATACTTATCCACGCCGATCCACGACTTATGCTGGTACGTACGGTGCGGACACCTTCCACCATCATAGCCGCTTCCTCGATGGGTTTAGCCACCTGCATTTCCATCTCTTTGATGGGTACCAGGCCGTAATCAACTATTACTGCCACCCGTGGAAAGGTAGCATCGGGAAAAACACCTTCCGGGATACGATAAATCAGATAGCCGCCAATAATTGAAAGCAGCAAAGCCATAAAAATGATGGCCCGGTTGTTGTCAACGGCAAATTGTGAAAGCTTTTTCATCGCACCTGTACCTCCATGCCATCGGTCAGGGAATAGGCTTTTTGTGTGGCCACCTGCTCTCCTTCTTTCAGTCCTGAAACAATCTCTACAAAACCATCATGTTTTATACCGACAATGACGTTTCGTTTTTCAACCCGGTTTGCCTTTAGCACAAACACACTGTACACCCCTTCTTCTTCCAGCAAAGCCGGACGCGGGATAACCAGGCTGTTTTTGTGGATTTTATCGGGAAAAGACAATTTTACCATCATGCCCGGCCTGAACTCCTGCTTCGGATTGTTCAAGGCCAGCCGGATGTTGATGGTTTGTCTTTTGGGGTTAACTTTCCCGCTGAATGCTTTTACCGGTAAAAAAAGCGGAGGGTGGGGATAATCAATAAATGAAACTTTGAGGGTTTTCAGTTGGCTGACCCGAGGTATATAACCGATGGGCAGATCGCCGTATATGTCCAGATGATTGAGGTCGGCGATGTGGACAATGGACTCCCCTTTTTGAACCACATCGCCGTTGTGCTGCATGACCTCCAGAACAATTCCGCTGATGGGACTGTACAAGGGGATTTCATTAATTTCACTGGCCACAAGTTTTCGCTGGGCTTCGTTCATTTCGCTCATGGCCTGGTCCAATGCTTCACGCATTGGCGGGATGATAACACCAATTTTCTGTCCTTGTTCTACTTTATCACCATTTAAAAGTGAAAAACCGGTCAGCCGCCCGTCGAACTGGGAAGCCAGCCAGGCTTCCTGGCGTAACCTCACTTGGCCAAAAATTTGAATGGTGTCGGAAATGTCCATCCTTGTTACCTTTCCGGTTTGAATGATCACCGGCGGATGATCTTTTTGTTGGGCAGGCCGCCGTTGGTTGCAGGAAGCCAGGAGTGTGATGATGAGGAATAATATTACTGTACGGTCAATATTCATAACTTTTCTTTTTGACACCCCGCCCTTAAGGACGGGATAACTGATTTGTTTCACCCCGTCCTTTAGGGCGGGGTTTTTCTTCTCCCTTTTATATTTTATGTTCTGTTCGGCGACTGAAGTCGCCGGTACATTCATTCCCCATCATTTTATCATTCCACTCCCCCAACATTCCTTATCTTTATTCATTCTCCAGGGCTATGATCTTGTCCACCTGGTTTGTGGTCACGTAAAACTCAATCAGGTTCATCGTATATTGGAGCCGGGTTTCTTCGATGGCCAGTTGTGTGCTTGTGAGCCGTTGTTGTGCCGAAAGATAATCGAGGTTGGTTGAGATGCCTGCCTTGTAGTTTATCTCGGCAAAGCTGACAGCCTGCCCGGTAATGGATTGCCGTTTGTTTTGCAAATCCAGCACCCCTTTCAGGTTCACCAGCCTTTCGTACACCTTGGCCAGATGGATCATCAGTTCCCGTTCTATTTCTTTTTCCTGTGCATTCAGCGATTGAACCAGCGCTTCCGACCCTTGCTTTTTGTAAACTGACTCGTGGCCATAATAAATAGGAATCGTAATGCCGGCATTGATACGCCAGTAATTTCCGTCACCGGTAGGGTCGCCATCGGCAAAATAGCCGCCACCCAGTAAAACATGCGGAATCTGAGAAGCGATAATTTCGTTGGTACGGTATTGCTGGGCTTTGACCCGTGAATTGTAAGATGCCAGTAAAGGGTTGTCTGCCAGGATTTCAAGTGATACCCGGGGTATTGGCGATTTGGTAATTGCCGCAACCTGCAAGGGGGTCAGGCGAAGACTGTCGGTATTTTGCCATCCCAGCAAGCGGGCCAGTTCGCCACGGAGGTTTTTTCGCACAATGGCCAGCCGGGCGGTGTCTTCCTGCAATTTTACCATTTCCGATTCGGTTTGCAACACATCAAGGCGGGTGCGGATGCCGGCTTTCCACATGCCCTGTGTTAACTCGCGGTGGTGTTGCAGAAATCCAATCCTGACAACCAGAATTTCGATTTGCTTTTTAACCTGTAGCACGCTGATGTACAAAGAGGTTGAACGCCCGATAACATTCAGGCGGTTTTGTTCTTTTTCCAGCTTCCGGGTTTCGATGTCCTGCATGGCCGAGCGCCCGGTTTTTTGTATGAAGTCACCCAACGACCAGTCGGCATGAACCGAAGCCCATATCTGATTAAAGTAATAAGGCTGTAAAAAGCGGTTTTCCATGGCGAGGTCACCACCAATTCGGGGAATAGCCTGTGATTTTGTGAGCGATGCCTGATCTGCCGTAGCGGCGATGAGATAATCATCCGATTGAAGTTTGTAACTGTTTTGTTCCGCCCGGTGGATGCAATCTTTCAGCGTGAGCAAAGGTGGTGATTGCGCATAGAGCACAAACCCCCACCCTGAAGCAATCAACAATATCAACAACCTTTGCATAAGCTTTGTCTGTAAAAGACCAAAATTAGGATTTTCTCCGTATTTTAACCGGATACTTTTGGCCCTATTGTACAAGGAAAAAATCTTTTCCGCTGATGAGCCATACGAAAGTGATATTTTTAGTCGTTGTCATTTTCTTCGTCGCCCTCTTCCTTGTTTTTCTTTTTAGCTTCTTTTTTTACAATTTTCCCATCGGGTGAAATGGCAACTTCTATTTCTTTATCGCCTTTTTCAAGTTGAATTTCAAATACTTTGCCCTCAACAGTTTCGGAAACTTCAGCTTCTTCAATTTTGTATCCTGCAAATTCAGTGTCAAGTGTGTTTTTTACATTGGAGGGAATTTCAGGATTTTCAATTTCATACTCGGTTTCTTTCCAGGTTCCTTCCGTGCTGAAATTTGCCGAGTATTCCTTCCCGTTCATTTTAAATTCGGCTTCCCACTCTTTGGCATTTTCTTTATCCCATTTTATTCTTGTTGCATCAGGAAATTTTTGATTAAAAGAGGTCTTTACTTTTGCCGGCACCTCTTTGCTTTTTTGTGCGCAGGCATTTAAGCTAAACATGGCCACAACAGCAAACATTAAAAATAAGTTTTTCATTTTTTAAAGTTTTTAAATTAATAATGCACCAAAAGTAAAACCTGATTCTAAAGAAATTTTGAAGTTTTTGTACAATTTAATAAACCATCACTTTTTGGTTTGTCGCCTTATCACCCTTGATAGAAACGAGGTATATTCCTGAAGGAAAATTTTTGATGTTTAATTGTGATTGACCTGCCTGTATCATTCCCGAATAATACACTTTTCCATTCATGTCGGTTACAGACATGTCCGACTCTGTTTTCAAACCCGATACAAATAATACTTTTCCCTGAACATAGATTTTTATATCATTCGATTTATGCAACGGGTTGATGATGTCCACATTATTTACCAGTGAAATGCTGTCAACCACAGAGCCATCAGGCCTTACGATACGGATAAAAATACTGTCGTTGTCAATACTTACTTCTGCAAAATGAAATGTACTTACGCTCAATATCAATCCTTCGCCAATATGGTGAACAGCGTATAAGGGGGCACCTCCGCCTCCGAGCGTTAAGTGATGAACGCCATCCACCAGGCAGTGGGCATAATAATGGTTGTGCCCTCCGAAAACCACTTTAACATTGTACTGCAAACACAACGGCTGGATATAATCCTGTACATCCGTGTTGTCATGGTGGTAAGATTCATCGGTATAACCCGGTTCGTGCAGACAGATAAATTTCCATGGTTTGGTACTCTCAGCCAGATCGTTTTCAAGCCAGAGCAGTTGTTCCGAACCGGCAGAAAAATCTACATATTCATCTACAACGGCTATATGTACCGGTCCGTAATCAAATGAATAAAAATCGCCTGAACCGGGATGTGGAAATGGCCAGTATTTGTTGTAGCGTGTGGCACTGCCTTCGTGATTCCCGCGAACACCCATAACGGGCATCTCAGACTGAACCGCCAGGTTATTACTGTAAGACCTGTTAAAAAACTGATTATCCCACGAGGATTCATAATCATTGGAGTTAAAATCGCCGGTATGAATAAGGAAACTCCGGAAAGAAGAATCGTTTTCTATTTCAAGCAACATGCGATGGGTTACCTTATTCATGTCTTCCGGATGGGTTCGCGTATCACCGTAAGCCAGGAACTTCAAATGTTTCGCATTTTCGGGCACGGCGGAATGGAAAAATGAGCCGATGGTATCGCTTCCGTAAATGATCCGGTAAAAATATTTTGTGTCGGGTGTCAGGCTGTTCAGGGTGTAAATGTATTGATGCCCGTTACTTCCCGGGCCCGATTCTGTGGGGATATCATTCCCGTCAAGGTATTGGGTTGTTGTTCCCCAGGCAATCCGGCAACTCTGCGACTGATGCGTTTGCCATAATAGGGTCATTTGAGAAGGGTTCCCGGGGTAGATCAGGTATGGCCCTTTTCGGAAAGATTGGGCGTTAAGTCGCATAACCGATAGGGTAAACAACACAACGAGAAAAAAAGAAATATTTTTACGGTTTAATTTTTTAAAAAAGCGTTTCATTTTTGATGTTTTTGACTTTAGACAAAATTAATCAGTTTATGAAGACAAATTTTGAAATTGCATTTTTACATAAAAAGATTCACTTTGTCTTTTTGAATGTATAAAGATACAATTGGTATAACATGTATTTAACCCCGTGAACACGGGGTTGAATTATAACAAGTATTTTTCATTAAATTCAATCTCATGTTCTTTCAATAGTTTTATATATTCTTCCCTGAAAGTTATGGTCTTATGATGTTCTTCTTGGTTTTTAATATAATTAACCAATCTTTCTTTTTGTTTTTAAATATTCCCCAAATGTACCTGTACGGCTTTTCACGGTTCATTTTAATAAGTACTTTCTCCCTGTCTTTTGTCGAAAAAATAATTTGATAAAGTATTTGCGTATAAGTTGACATGATGAGTGTTTTTATTGAACCCCGCACGCGGGGTTCCGGTTGTTGTTTCTATTGTCCCGTATGCTTTGCATACGGTTATTGTTGTTAAACCCCATACGGGGTAATTATCAAAGATAAAATTAATGAGTCCGGTCTAAAAAGGTAAACTGGGGTAAATAATGAAAATCAGTGTTTACCCCTTCCCTAAAGGGTGCACTGATTTTCAGCCACTTCCCCTTTAGTATCTTATTTCATATTTTCTTGCATTATTTGGCAAGAGTTTAGTAATTCAGAGCAGGTATTAATACCGTTTCTTTAAGTTTTTCAGCAGTAATAACAAGCTCTTTTCCTAACTTTGTCAA
>CAJVWU010000109.1 GCA_913009755.1 uncultured Bacteroidia bacterium | reverse complement strand
CTTTTATCTGCTCCGATTTTTCATTTAGCTCAGCTTGCAAAACTTTGAATTGTTCTGATTGTTCTTCTTGCAACTGTATCTTTATTTTTTCTTCAATTGCTTTCTTTTCTTCTTTTAATTGATTTTCCAACCGTTCCTGAAACAGATTATTTTCTTGTTTTTTCTTTTGCTCGAATTCTTCTTTGGCTTTATTCAACCTTTCAAACTCTGTTTCATACTTCTTTTTCTCCTCTGCCAATTGAGATTGAAACTTTTGCTTTATTTCTTCTTCCAACTGATGAGCCAATATATCCTGTACATCTATTGATGTGCCGCAGTTGGGGCATTTTATTTGTGATTGGTTTTTCATTTATAACAACTATTTATACCACTCTTTTTTAATTTCATCCAAGTTTAAATCTTTCCACTCTTCTTTCCATAATTCCCAATATGGAATATCATTTGAAGATGGGGGACTATCACAGGGATCAATTTGGACAATTGAAGGAAGAATAATTGACTCCCCAATGAGAAGTGCTTCACCAGCTTTTAAAGATGGCATTTTGTCAATTAAATTTCCTAATGTGTCAGGAAGCAATTTCTTAACATAGTTTTGATCATTTGGATTTGTTAGTCTCATTGCTATGAAATTATTGCATTGTGAAAAGATCGTTTCTGAAATTTCAGATGGTCTTTGACTTGCTAAAAGTAACGTAACGCCATATTTTCTCCCTTCTTTTGCTATACGTTCAATAGATTTTTTTGATGAACGATATTTTACAAGATCACTTACAGGAGCATATTTATGAGCCTCCTCATAAACAAGTAGAATCGGAGTATCATTATTTATTTTCTCATTTGGATCTTTTGAACATCTTAATCGTTTATAAAAATACCCATAGTCAAAAATTAAGCGAGAAATTAGTGAAACTGTAATACTTAGCACTTCAAAGGGGACTCCGCTTAAATCTATTATTGTTACATTTGACCTATTATCAGAAGAGTACCCTAAAATATTCTTTATTATTTCTTCAAATGTTGTTCCTTTAGTTGATTCCCCAAAAAGAAATGAAAGGCGATCTTGTTTTACCTTTTCTTGAAACCTTGCATAAAACTTATCCAATGTACCTTCAGCATAGTCTCCCTTTGTAATATTTTGATTTTTGGTTGGATAAAACTGATGCTCTTTTTCAAAATACTTCAATATCTTTTCGTCTTCTGTCAATAATATACCTGTGTCTATAGTGGTACTACTGTTACTGCAATCATAAGAATCATCTTTTATCATATAGCGATTTGAAGTTTTAGAGTTTTTGGTTTCTGACTTAAGGTTAAATAAAGCATTTTGGATTTCTACTATATCAAAGTACAATGGTGTATCATAAAAAACTTTAGAAAGAGATGGATTATGCATCTTTTTATTTTTAGTTACTAACTTCCTAAAAACAGAAGATTGATTGTAATTATCCCTTTCTCCAGTATCTAACAATATTTCTTCTAACTCCTCACTATTTAACAACCAATATGGTAAAATCAAATTTGAAATATCTAAATAATTTGCATCAGGAAACGCTGACTTATATTCAGAGTGAATATCAAAAATAATTATGTGAGAGTTATTCAAAGAAAAATCTCCACTTTTTTCGGCAACTGCTTTTTGAATAATTGTAGAAAGAGTGTGAGATTTACCTGAACCTGTTGATCCAACTACGGCAATATGTTTATTGAAAAACTTATTTCCATTTACAGGTATTCTTATGCTATGATTAGAAGACAAAGATGAAAAGACAAAGGTCTCTTTAGAATTAATTGATTGCTCATAAATCTTTTTAATCTCCTCAACAGTAGCAGGCATTACACTTTTAGGAGGAATAGCAATAGAATCTCCACCCCTTGTGAATTTACCATCTTTGATTATACCTAAAGGATTTGCCTCAATAATATGCTCTCTAACTGTTACAGGATTACCATCCATATCCTTTGTTTCCCTTAAAAAGATTTGAAAGTTCTCAATAATTGCAATTAAGGAAGCATTTTCGTTATCCTCAATTTTTAAATAGGAACCAACTTTTAAGGATTCTTCTGCAATTTTAAAATCTTCCAAATTCTCAATAACTATTCTTACTTTGTTTGGAAAAACAGCTATTACTTGTGCATTTATATTCTCTTGTGCCATATTAAATAATGTGTTTTATATCAGAAAGTTTCGTGATTTTTATTTTAATGTGCTTTACTGCAGTATTGTCATAATTAAAGAACGGGTCTGTTAAATAAAACTGAAAAATATTTTTTGTTTTCAAGATAGTTTTAATAGATTCTTGTAAATTTTGTATTGTATTTATCATTTTTATTCTAATGGGATTAATTCTCTCAGGTTTTGATATTATTGACGTTACATTAAATTGTGCACCCAAAAAGTTATACCCATCACTAAAAATAAAATCATCATTTTGAAGATCATTTTTTAACTCAATTAATTCAGTTTCTGAAATTCCATGAATATATATGTAAGGGCTGAATGGATGAGGGATTTTATCAGTATAACGCTTATGAACTTTAGCCCATTTTTTTGAAATCAAAAAAATTATTTCCTTTAATTCCTGTCTTGTATAGCCGTCTTCATTAATCTTAATAAGAAAAAATCTTTCAAATGGAGATATATTCAAATCAGTGAAATATTCTTTTCTCAACGCTGAAAAATATGCTTTTTTTCCCTTTCTTAAAATGAACCATTCATTGTAAAGAATACTTGAAGTATCTAATTTACTTAAAAATGTATTTTTTGTTATCTTCCTCTCAGTAATATCATGCTCTTTAGAAAGGTCTTTAATTATTCTTAATGCATTATTATAATAAAAGTGTTCAGCGACAAATTCACTACAGTTAAATTGTCTTTTAAAAAAACTGATAACTTCCCTGAATTGTTCTTCAAATTCTTTACCATTTACATCAACTTCAAGCAACCCTAAAAAATCATCTAAGTCATTGTCATTTAGACTTAATTTTAAATAATGGTGTGTTTTGGTTTTTGCTTCTGTATAAGTCAAAAACTTATCCTTCAAGGTTAGTAAGTCTATTGGCACCGTTAATTTTGATTGCCCTGATCTGAAATATCCGTAAAGTTTGTAATTAACTTTGTGTTTTCTGCCATCTTTAACCTCTTTAAAATGATCCAACATTAGCCGTATTGGCTTTGCTATTACAGAATGATAATATTCCGTCTTTTCATAGTATTTATACTGAATAGCTGTAGTTTCAGTTGCCGATGCTACATCAATATCCTCAATCCCTTCAATAGTAATTTCATCAGTTAATTTTCCTAAGTTTAAGATTTCTAAAATTGAACTGTCAAATTGGTAAAAGTATCCTCTTAAAGTATCTATGGCTGTTCTATCTTTCATATTAAATTAATTATTACAGCAAAATTTTTCTACTATTTTTCCTCCACAATCCCAATCTCCTCCTCACTCAACCCATACAACTCATAAACCATTTTGTCAATTTCTCTATCAGTTGTATTTATTTCGTCTTGTAATTGGTTTATCTCGCTTTTGTAGGCGTTAAAATATTCTTCCCACTCATCCTGTTGGACAAGTGAAAGTTTTATTTTTTGCTTTTTTAGTTCTGAAACAAAGGTTTTGAAATCGTAGTTGTAAAAAACTTCTAATTTCTTGCTGGTTTTACCTATTTCAAAATTGTCATTTATTCGGTTTAGAAATTTATTTCTCTTTTCATGGATTTGCTTGTTTAGATTTAGCATGTTCTTTGCTTTACTTGAAAACAATTTTTGCTCATCCACAGAAGTTAATTTTATGGGTAAGTTCTTTAATTCATTAACTTTTATTTTAGGAAATAAATCATCTTCTTCAGAATAAAATTTCCTGAAGTAAAACCCATATAATTTACTATTCAATAAGGCTAAATAAAATAATAAATCTTCGTTCTTCCCTGGATAATTAGTGCAAACATAAAGTGATTGGTCGGCATAATATTTTTCATAATCTAAGTATGCAAAGAAATAATCACTTATAATTTGTCGGATTAAGATTTTTGGTTGTTCAAAGTAATGTTCGCTCTTAGGTGACATTAACCATTTGCCCCATTTTATGAAATTTGGTTCCCATTGCAAGGAGTATCTATGAACACCTTTACCTTTTATTTCATTTTTATATAACTCATCTACTTTACAATCTGAATGGTATATTTTTGATTTTACATCATCTGATGTTAGTAGAAGCCCCTCTAAATTAGTTCCATAACCTGCTTGGTATGGTTTTATTCCATTTGAAATATCAAGTTTAGAACTTAGTTTGGAATCACTTGTGTTGACTTTCTGTATAATCTCATTAACTTTCTTGTTAGGGGCAAAAGACATTAGATAATTTTGATTATTGCTCCACATATCTTGATTGTATGGATATAGTAAATCTAATGCTTGACCAACATAAGATTTGTTTTGTACGTTGGGGATTGTGTTTTTTACAATAAAAATTGATGTTTCAACATTGGCATCTTTAAAAATGATTTGACGATTAAAATTTATTAGCACATTAATTTCGGTACTATTAATTAATAACTCTCTAACTTTTGTAGCATATTTATTAGAAAGCCAAGCATTTGGGGTAATTAATCCAACTATCCCATTTTTTGTTACAAGTTTTTTGATTGATTTTTCGATAAATAAATAATAAATCTCTGAATGACCAATTACAGTATGATAATTCTTTCTATAATATTTTACGTCTTCAATACCTAACTCAGCCCCATAAGGCGGATTCCCAATAACAACATCAAAACAACCATTGTCCATTATTTCCTTAAACTCCAGATTCCAATCAAGTGCTTTTTTGCCTGCAATCTCTGAGTCATCAATGAGTGAATTTCCACATTTAATGTTGTCATTCAGATTAGATAATTTTCTACCCTTTTGTGCGGTTCGTAACCAAAGGGAAAGCTTGGCAATTTCAACACTTTCCTCGTTGATGTCAACACCGTAAAGATTGTTTTCAAGAATGGCTTTATCTGTGTCAAATAACCTTAATGCTGTACTGGTGAGTTCGGCAATAATATCATCAATGTTTTTATGTTCCGCAATTAAAAAATTTAATGCCTGATTTAAAAATGCCCCACTACCACAAGCAGGGTCAACTATTTTTAAAGAAAGTAACCAATCTTTGTAGTCGTTAAGTTTTTGAAATAGTTTTTTGCCTTTTGTCAGAAGTTTGCCGTCTTTTGCCCGATAAGAACCGTCAAACTCAATTTCTTCAATCTCTAATTCTTTCCGTTTTTCGTTACAAAGTGTTCCAATTGTGTTTTCAACAATATATTGTGTTATGTATTTTGGGGTATAAAAAACTCCGTCTCTTTTACGTTTACTTTTGTCAGTTGTAGTGCCTTCAATTTCGGCTGTAATTTCTTCAATTTCCGAGAGTGAATGTTCAAAGATATGTCCGAGAATATTTACATCTACTTCGGTGTTAAAATCATATTCCGAAAGTTTCAGTAAATCATCAATTAATATTTTATCGTCAATTTTCAAATTATCTAATAATTTATCGGTGTAAAAAAGTCCGCCATTGTACGCAGGAATATTATCGGCATTGGTTTTCCCTTTTTTGCCGATGTTCATATAACCAAAATACTGTTTGTAAATATCATAAATTGGTTTGTACGCATCCAATTCTGTTAACTTATGGAATGTGTCAATTATCCGGGAAATTGAATTTGGTGGCAAAAGTCCACTATCTTCGGCAAAAAGGATAAAAAGAAAACGGTCAAGTAATTTTTGCGATTTATTAAATAATGTTAGTTTGTCAATATCTGGGTTGTTCTTGATTAGATTTTCAAAGAGTTTGCTTTTGAAAACTGAATAATCTTTATAAAGTTTATCGGAAACTTCTTGTTCATGAAACTTGGTTTCCTCTTTTAGTTTTAATGGTAAATCCGAAAAAATACTATTTGCATTGAACAATAAGTAGAGCAATTCAAAATCATCTTTTTGGAGATTGAACAAGTCAAATTCTTCATATTCGTGTGAATAATCTATATAAAACCGTAATTTCTGAAAGTTTGATGTAATTACATATTTACATTCCGGCTGATTATTTTTATAGTTAAACGCTTGGTATGTTATACTTTTTAAGTCTTTTGTCTTTGTAGATTTTAGTTCTATTACTGCTACTGCTTTCTCATTTTTCAATATTGCACCGTCAGCCTTTTTTCCGTCTCCTTGATTCTTAAATTCCCTTGCTAAGTTAAAATTGTCATCTGGTTTTAAAGTATATCCAAAAACATCAACAAATATATCTCTTAAGAATCCGTCCTGATATTCTTCTTCTTTTAATTTTTTTATTTCTTCAATCTTAGCTGGACTATAATTCTCTCTGAATTTTTGATATGCCTTTTCAACTCGTTCTTTGTCAAGGTTATCCAGATGTCTTTTTATTACAGATTTTTGAAATATTGTCATTTACTAAGTCTATATTTTATTGATGTTCAAAATTACAACTATTCTGGTGCGCTGGAAAGAAATAGCTCTTTTGGTTTTTTCGGGTTGGATACGTGCGTCGGCAAAAACCAAATGTGCTATGGTGCGGTAGGTTTTTTTATATTAGTCATATTAGCAGGATTGTGATTTTTTCTAAGCTTGCTGCCAACTTGGTTATATAACGAACAAAGTTAAAAAGATTATCTGTTATGATCAGGGATAACAGGAGTTTACCGATAAAACTCTTTTTTCGCTGCGCTCAGGGTATTTTTCAGCAGCATGGCAATGGTCATGGGGCCAACTCCGCCCGGCACCGGTGTGATGTATGCGGCAATTTTGGCCACTTCATCAAAATCCACATCACCCGCAAGGCGGTATCCTTTTTCGTTGTCGGCCGGTATGCGGTGTATGCCCACATCAATGACCACAGCCCCTTGTTTTACCATATCGGCTTTGATGAACCGGGGCCGGCCAATGGCACAGATCAGGATATCGGCTGCGCGTGTGTATTCTTCAATATTTTCAGTCTTGCTGTGGCAAACGGTGACCGTGGCGTTTCCGGGGTTTGCCTTTCTTGACATCAGGATGCTGACCGGCGTACCGACAATGTTGGACCTGCCCAGCACCACACAATGTTTTCCTTCGGTTTTGATATGGTAGCGTTTCAGCAGTTCCATGATCCCTGCCGGCGTGGCCGAAACATAACCCGGTTCGCCCAACACCATTTTCCCCACATTCACCGGGTGAAACCCATCCACATCCTTTGCCGGGTCAATGGCGCCGATCACTTTGTCCACATCAATCTGCGGAGGTAGCGGCAATTGTACAATAAAGCCGTCAACTTCCCTGTCGTTGTTTAAAAATTCAATGGTTTTTAGCAGTTCATCTTCAGTGATATCTTGGGGCAGCCGGTAAACCGAAGAGGTCATCCCGACACGTTGGGCCGCTTTTTCTTTGCTGGCAACATAGGTTTGGCTGGCCGGATTTTCGCCGACGATAACGGCCGCGAGGTGCGGGGTATCAAAATGCTTGTCAATCATATCGGCTACCTGTGCCTTTATTTCTTCCTTTACCTTGGCGGCTACGGCTTTCCCGTCAATAATTTTGGCTGTTTTTTTCTTTGTCATTGAATCGTTTTGGAAAAGGTTTTCTGTTTTTACACCCTGTTCCGGTGCTTATCTACGTGGATGTCTCGACGATTGCATGGCCTGCATCATATTTCTCCCGCCTCCCGAGGTCATGGCCCGCATCATTTTGCTGGTTTCGGCAAACTGCTTGATCAGCCGGTTGACTTCCTGAATGTCGTTTCCGCTTCCGCGGGCTATGCGCTTGCGCCTGGAACCATTGAGCAATTTAGGGTTTTCCCTTTCTTCAGATGTCATCGAATGGATGATGGCCTCAATACTTTTAAATGCGTCATCGTCAATATCGGTGTCCTTCAGGGCTTTGCCCATGCCCGGGATCATGGCCATCAGGTCTTTCACATTCCCCATTTTCTTGATTTGCTGTATTTGTTTCAGGAAATCATTGAAGTTAAACTGGTTTTTGGCAATCTTTTTTTGAAGTTTCCGGGCTTCTTCTTCGTCAAACTGTTCCTGTGCTTTTTCAACCAGGGTTACGATGTCGCCCATTCCGAGGATCCTGTCAGCCATACGGGAAGGGTGAAACAGGTCGAGGGCATCCATTTTTTCGCCGATTCCAACAAACTTGATCGGTTTGTTCACCACGGTTTTAATGGTCAGTGCCGCACCGCCCCTCGTGTCGCCATCCAGTTTTGTCAACACAACACCGTCAAAGTCAAGCAGATCGTTAAATGCTTTGGCGGTGTTAACAGCATCCTGACCGGTCATGGCATCCACAACAAACAGTATCTCGTGCGGATTGATGGCTTTTTTAATGGATGAAATCTCATTCATCATCTGTTCGTCAATGGCCAGCCGCCCGGCAGTATCCACGATAACAATGTTTTTAGCATTGGCTTTGGCGTATTTTACGGCATTGCCGGCAATTTTGACCGGGTCCGGGTTGCCTTCTTCGGTGTAAACTTCAACGCCCACCTGTTCGCCCAGTACTTTTAACTGGTTGATGGCGGCAGGACGGTAAACGTCGCCCGCAACCAAAAGCGGTTGTTTCCCTTTTTTGCTTTTCAGATAGCTGGCCAGCTTGGCTGTGAAAGTCGTTTTTCCCGATCCCTGTAAACCGGCAATTAAAATCACTGCCGGGTTGCCTGTGATGTTAATGTCCACCTGCTCGCCGCCCATCAGTTCGGCCAGTTCATCGTGAACGATCTTCACCATCAGGTCACCTGGCTTAACGGCATTCAGCACATTCTGGCCCAATGCTTTTTCTTTGACATGGCCGGTAAAATCTTTGGCAATTTTATAGCTGACATCAGCTTCTATCAGGGCTTTCCTGATTTCTTTCACCGATTCGGCCACATTAATCTCCGTAATCCTGCCATACCCTTTTAATATCTTAAAAGAGCGTTCCAGCCTGTCGCTTAATCCTTCAAACATATTCCAAAATTTTCAGGCTGCAAAAATAATAAAAAGAGTCTTGGGAAATTGACCTAATTGATCTAATGCCTGATTGATCTAAATAATTCCTGATTTTCTAAATCCCAAATCATTATAAAAACAGGTTTCGTTTAGAAATTAGAAATTCAATTAGATTTTGATGATTTCTAAAAATAATCTAAATTAGCCACCGAAATTAAAAAGTAACAATATGTGTCTTTCTTTACCAGGTAAAATAATCAGCATTGATGACAGCTCCGAATTAAAAATGGCCGAGGTGGATTTTGGCGGGGTTAAACGTGAAGTATGTGTGGAGTGGGTCCCCGAAGCCGGGGTTGGGGATTATGTTCTGGCTCATGTGGGAACAGCCCTGACCGTATTGGATGAAACCAGTGCCATGGAAAGTATTGAAGCATTGACTGCATTGAGTAAAATCCTGGAAGAAGAAGAACGAAAGAGGCCTTTAAACCTTCCGGAATGAACAGATTACATTCGGTTTCGTTAATCACCCGGGATCCCGAAATGCTCAGGTTGATTGATAAAGTGAATAAGGTTGTTGATTCAAGCAGCAGTATTTTGCTGATCGGTGAAACCGGCGTTGGAAAAGAAGTTTTTGCCGATTATATCCACCGCCTGAGCAACAGGGGACAAAACACATTCGTTAAAATCGGCCTTGCAGCCCTCCCCCCCGACCTGTTGGAAAGTGAACTGTTTGGTTTCGAGAAAGGCTCTTTTACCAATGCCGACCACAAGAAAAAAGGAATGTTTGAGATGGCCAGCAGCGGCAGCCTTTTTTTGGATGACATTGACGATACGCCTTTAAACATTCAGGCAAAACTGCTTCGTGTCCTTGAAACCAACGTGGTCAGGCACATCGGGGGAACCACCCCGATACCTGTTGATGTGAGGCTGATCAGTGCTTCAAAGATTGACCTGAAAGACCTGGTTGAGCAAAAACGGTTCAGGCAGGACCTTTTTTACCGGATCAACATCGTACAAATCAGGATCCCTCCGCTGAGAAAACGGAAAGAGGATATTCCTTTGTTGGTTGAACATTTTCTAAACCGCTTTTCTCCGAAGAAAAAGCTCAAATTATCCAAAGAGGTCTGGGAAGTGTTAATGGATTATCACTGGCCCGGCAATGTTCGTGAACTCAGGAATGTAATCCAGCGGGCTTCGCTTTTTGCAGAAAACGGGATACTGGTATCAGACCTCCCCGATGACCTGGTGCAACAGGATCATATTGAAAGAATTGTGAAGGCCTGCCAGGCTTGTTTTACGAACGACAAGATGCCATACTGTATCGTCCTAAAATAGGTTTACACTTTTTAGTGATTAATTATGTTCTAAAAGTAGTGTTTTATTTTCCTCACGGGACATGTCCCGTGAGGAAAATTTTTTTGACCATTTTTTCAATTTAAAATTT
>CAJVWU010000108.1 GCA_913009755.1 uncultured Bacteroidia bacterium | reverse complement strand
CTTCTAAAATCTTCGTAACTTGCTCCTGTGTAAAGTGTATTCTTTTCATATGCTAAATATTTTAAAGTTTTATCAACTCCAAATTTAGTTAAGATGCACTTTACACACTTTTTGGGATAGTATCTTTCGGTTACCGGGGAGCAGCTTTTTTGTTTCCGAATAAATTTGTTTTTGCCTGATTTAAAAAAATGGGGTTAACTATTTCGGCTGATCTCTGCCAGGCGTTGGGGTTTAAATATCGTAAACAAATTTCCTTCTATCTTAATAATCCCATCTTTTTCAAGTTCATTCAAAAGGCGGTACACACTCTCTTTTGACATGTTCGACATCCCACCCAGGTCAGGTTTTGAAATGGTCAGTTCAAACGGGTTGGTTTCGTAAAAATCATTGGCAAGATAAAGCAACGTTTCTGATAACCTTCCCAGTTGATACTTGGAAGTCAGGCTTGATAATTTATAATAAGAATATTTCAGGGAATTATCAATATTTTTCAAGTACGCCTGGACAAAAGCCTGGTTTTTTAAGATCAATTCTTTTATGCTTCCAAATTCAATAAAACATGCACTTGAGGGAACAATTGCTTTTAATGAGAATTGATGCTTCATATCGGAAAAAATGCCTGTCCCGCTGATAAATTCCGGAGGTTTGATCAAACGTAAAATAATACGGGCTTTGTTGGCACCCTCAACATACTCCATCGCCTGACCTTCATCGAAAGAGACAACATGACTGCATGGGGAACCCTGTTTAAAGATAATTTCACCCGGCTGGTACCGAACTTCAATCCTGTGGCTATCCAACAGGCTCATCTCGCTCTTAGTCAGTGCGTTGAAAATAGGAGCCTGATAATTACAGTCTGTTATTTCCTCTCCTTTTTTACTCATATATGTTTTCCGGTCTCTTTAAAAAATTGCGCCATAAATTTATTTATTGATATATATCAATATATTGATGACAAATATCAAAATAATTTTTATAAAAATCAAATGAATAATTTTATATTACTCTCAAGGCTCGTAAAATTAAACCTTATGTATTAAAAACCGGTATATTAAAAAGTTAGTTTTATATCCGATTAAAACGTATTTCATACTTAAAAAAATAATTTTAAACCAATATAAATCAAAAACCATTGAATTATGAAGAAAAATTTACTTTTTTTAATCGTTTCCGTGCTTTTTTTGGGTAGTTATACCTTATTACGAGCGCAAACTTATGTGGGGTCTGATGCTTGTTCACCATGCCACTCTGAAAACTTCAGTGACTGGAAAGCTTCGGGGCATCCCTATAAATTTTCGGTAATTGAAAACAACCAGCCACCGGTTTATCCTGATTTTGTTACCAATTTTGAAGATCAATGGATGGACAGTCTGGGTGACGGCACCCATACGTGGGCTGACATTGCCGGTGTTATCGGCGGATTTGGCTGGAAAGCCCGTTTCGTTGGAACGGATGGTCACCTGATAGGGACTGCAGGAAGTTCTTTTCCCGATGCCGGTATGGGACACAACCAAATCAATTTCTTTGGCGGTGTATTCTATGGCTGGGTAAATTATGACCCGAATGATGTAAAAATCTATAATTACAGTTGCTTCAAGTGCCACACCACCGGAGGTGATACAACCGGCACCTGGCTTAGTGGCGTTCCCGGATTGGGTAGTTTTAGCGAAGGCGGAGTGGGTTGCGAAGCCTGCCACGGCCCGGGAAGTCAACATATTGCTGATACCTTAGCCAGTAGTATCGACCTTATTTATGAACAAGTACATCTGGATAACGCACTTGGCGGACTGGAAAGATATGGTGTGCTTCAAACACCCAGCAATGATAGTGATGATCCGAACTTCATGTGCGGGACATGCCATAACCGGGGTTACACCAACAAGATTGATGTATCAGGTGGTTTTGTCAAGCATCATGAGCAGTGGGATGAGTTTGTTTCAGGCCCACACTATGATGTCGGGTTCACCTGCCTGACCTGCCACGATCCACACAAACGGGTTATCTGGGACGGTGATGGCATTACCAAAAATTGCGGAATGTGCCATGCAGATGAAGTCGCGACCAAAAACCACGGTGACGGTGCTACCTGCATTGATTGCCACATGCCTTTCTCTGATAAATCAGGTACTAAACGCGGACAGAGTGGTTACAAAGGTGATATACGGTCTCACATTTTCAGGATTACGCCAAATACCGAATCCATGTTTACCGAAGACGGCAAGTGGGTAAGGGATGATGATACAAGGGAAGCTTCATATAGCCCGGCTTTTTCCTGCCTGGGTTGCCACAATGATGATCCTGATGATGACATTCCGGATATGACTCTGGATGCAGCAGCGGCAGCAGCTAAGGATATGCACGAACCAACTGCTGTTACAGAAACGAACGACATGGTATTGGGAGTCTATCCCAACCCCACGCACGGTGCTACGAAAATCAACTTTAACCTTTCCCGGTCGGGCGATGTTTCCCTGGATATCTTCAATACAACAGGACAATTGGTTTACACTTTGAAGGAAATCAATAAATCATCTGGAAATCAAATGATTTTTTGGGATGGCACAAGCAATACCGGTGCAAACATGGGCCCCGGATATTATTTTATTAAGGTGACTTCCGGTAGCAAAACCGCAGTGAAAAAACTTGTTTTAATGAATTAAATAAGAGCCATTTCGAGTAAGAATATCGGAAACGACGATATTCTGTTAACAAAAGCTGCCTGTATTTTCAGGTGGCTTTTGTGTTTTGACACAAAAACCAGTCATTGATTATTAATATTTAATCAGAGAATGTAGTTTATGAATTAATCAGGTTAGGTGTCTAAAAGACAAAAGCAAGTGCTTTTTTTATTTCTGGCGGAATAAATCTGTCTTTTAAAAAGACTCTGTTTATAAATTCACAATAAAATCGCAGATTATCTTTCATCTGGTGTATTAAAGACTTAATTTTGCCCCATAAAATTTTAACATTATGGATGCATTATTCAGAAAAGACGCCTTTAACTATCATGCTTTGGGGCGTCCGGGAAAGCTGGAAGTTATACCAACTAAACCTTACAGCACACAAAGGGACTTGTCCCTGGCTTATACCCCGGGAGTTGCTGACCCGTGCCTGGCAATTGATAAAAACCCCGATGATGTATATAAATACACAATGAAAGGGAACCTGGTTGCCGTTATTTCGAATTGCACAGCGGTGTTGGGTCTTGGCAATATCGGACCCCTGGCCGGCAAACCGGTAATGGAAGGCAAGGGCCTTTTGTTTAAAGTGTTCTCCGATCTTGATGTTTTTGATATTGAAGTCAATGAAACGGATATTGATAAATTTATCGAAACAGTAAAAGCCATTGCCCCTACTTTTGGTGGAATTAACCTTGAAGATATCAAAGCCCCTGAGTGTTTTGAGATCGAACGCCGTTTAAAAGAAGAACTGGACATCCCCATCATGCACGATGACCAGCATGGAACCGCAATCATTACCTCTGCAGGTTTGTTGAATGCCCTGGAAATGACCGGAAAAAAAATCCAGGATCTTAAAATTGTCGTCAGTGGGGCCGGGGCTGCAGCTATTTCCTGTACAAGGCTCTACATCATGCTTGGTGCGAAACCTGAAAATATCATCATGCTTGACAGCAAAGGGATTATCCACAAAGACAGGACGGATTTGAATGAAATAAAAAAACAGTTTGCAACCGGCAGGCCTGTCCATTCACTTCAGGAAGCGTTAAAAGGAGCCGATATGTTTCTTGGGCTTTCGGTGGGTAACTTATTGAAACCGGAATTGCTGCTTACCATGGCTGACAACCCGATTGTTTTTGCCCTGGCAAACCCGATTCCTGAAATAGCTTATGACGTCGCCAAGGCTACCCGTGATGACCTGATTATGGCAACGGGACGGTCGGACTATCCTAATCAGATCAACAATGTGTTGGGCTTCCCGTTTATTTTCCGTGGAGCTCTTGATGTAAGAGCAAGCGAGATCAATGATGAGATGAAACTGGCCGCCTCAAAAGCCCTGGCGGAATTGGCCAAAGAACCGGTACCTGAAGAAGTAAATATTGCTTTTGATGTCCAGAACCTGAAATTCGGCCGTGAATATATTATTCCCAAACCAACCGACCCCAGGCTTATCGAACGGGTTGCACCGGCCGTGGCCAAAGCCGCCATGGAAAGCGGCGTAGCAAGAAAACCAATCGCCGACTGGAAAGTTTACCTGGAGGAATTGCGACGCAGGATGGGAATCAGCAATAAGCTTAAAAGACAAATGAGAGCGGCCTGCCTGCGCACATCCAAAAAAGTTGTCCTTGCTGATGCAGAAGATTACAAAATGCTTAAAGCAGCCGAAATTGTTCATAATGAAAAACTGGCAATTCCTGTTTTGATAGGAAATGAGGAGACGATTAAAGGCCTTATCCGCGAAAATGAACTGGAATTGGAAGGTGTTGAAATTATTGATAACAAGTCGGATAAAGAAAAAGCAAGAAGACATGAATTTGCAAAGATCATTTATCAGAAACGGCAAAGAAAAGGGGTAAACATGACGGCTGCCCTGGATATGGTACAACACCGCAACTATTTTGGGCCTATGCTTGTGGAAACAGGTTACGCAGATGCAGTACTTATGGGGCTCACCCGTAATTATCCTGATTCCATCATTCCTGCACTACAGACCATCGGCAGGCGGGATAATAACAAAATCGTTAGCGGAATGTATATCATCAGTACTAAAGAAGGCCCCTTCTTCCTGAGTGATTGTACCGTAAACCAGGAACCTTCCACAGAAGAAATGGTTGATATCGTGCTTCAAACGGCAGAAGAAGTCCGGCGGTTTAAAATTGAACCTTTGATCGCACTGCTGTCTTATTCTAATTTCGGGTCGGTTAAAAGTAAGGTGAACGACAAACTGGGGGAAGTTATTGAAATCATGCACAGGGATCATCCCGGCTTAATCGTTGACGGTGAAATGCAGGCCAGCATGGCGCTTGATATTGAACTGCGCAACGAGATTTTCCCGTTTACAAAATTGAAGAATATGCAAGCCAATACGCTGATATTCCCTAATTTGAGTGCAGCCAACATTGCCCATAAATTGCTGATGGAAATGGCCAAAACCGAAGCCATCGGGCCTATCCTCAACGGGATGAAAAAACCGGTTCATGTGTTGAGGATCGGCAGTAGTGTGAAAGAAATTGTTGATATGATTATGGTATCGGTAATGGATGCTACAAAAAATGATGAGATTTAGTTTTTTGTATTTTATCTGAGAAACAGTCTTCGGTTTTTTAGCGAAGGCTGTTTTTTTTTGTATTTTAACACGCTAAATTTATAACCGATGAAAAAACAACATAAAATACTTTTTGCTATCCTGACCGTAGTTGCCATTGTTTTATTCCTCATGCCGCGATATGCGTGGAAGGCATTATGGTATCAAATGCCGGATATTGATGACTACAAAATATTTTATAACCGTGTGGTCAAAGCCGGAAATTATCAGCCGTGGGATGTGGCCGTGGAATACAATAGCACTGTTTTGGCAGACAGCACAACCCAAGCAATGCGTTCATACGAACCGGTTGCTTTTTTGGTGATCCGGGACCAAAAGATCATCTATGAGAAATACTGGGAAGGATACAGCGATTCATCACTTTCAAACTCGTTCAGTGCCGCAAAAAGCATTGTCAGCCTTCTGGTTGGTGCTGCATGGGATGAAGGGTATATTAAAAGCCTTGACCAGAAAGTGGCCGACTTCCTTCCTTCTTTCAAAAAAGACGGAAAAGACAAAGTAACCATCAAAGATTTGTTGACCATGAGTTCAGGACTCAAGTGGAACGAGTCCTATTCAAGCCTTTTTTCGCAAACCACAGAAGCCTATTATACCGATGACCTTAGGGGCATGGTCAATCATTTAAAAATGATGGAAAAACCCGGCCACCGGCATTATTACAGGAGCATTGACACCGAAGTGCTGGCGATGGTCATTCAGGCGGCTACCGGCAGAACAATCAGCGAATACGCTTCAGAAAAATTCTGGAAAAACATGGGCGCCCATTTTGATGCTTTATGGTGTCTTGATCATAAAAACGGTATGGAAAAGGCATACTGTTGTTTTAATACAAATGCACGTGACTTTGCCCGGTGGGGACAGTTGATACTAAACCATGGAAAGTGGGGCAAAAAACAACTTGTTTCGGAAAATTATATTGACCAGGCTGTTTCACCGGCATCCTATTTGACAGATGAAGATGGGAATCAGGTGGATTATTACGGTTATCAGTGGTGGATAATTCATTACAAGGGATATAAAATACCTTATATGCGGGGTATTCTCGGTCAGTATGTATTTGCCATCCCCGGAAAAAATGCAGTGGTTGTTAGGCTGGGCCATAAAAGAAGTGACGAATTGATCGGGCCAAACAGGAAAGATATCTTTGTTTATCTCGATGCAGCATTTCAAATCCTGAAATGAAATTGTAATCTTGTTGTTTATTCAATTAATAATTGTTAAAAATTAAGGTATCGGGGTTAAAGGATGTGTAAAAAGCCCGGATTATTGTTATTTTTGTTCAAATAAACAAAATCAATAAACATTAATTGAAAAAGATAAAAAAATGAAAAAAGTAACAGTTGTCGGAGCAGGACATGTTGGAGCAACCTGTACTGATGTGCTGGCTCAAAAAAATTTCCTTGATGAGATTGTGCTGATTGACATTAAAGAAGGCTTGGCTGAAGGTAAAGCACTTGACATCTGGGAAAGTGCTCCCATTAAGTATTTTGACACAAGGGTTGTTGGCTATACCCATGATTATTCTAAAACCGAAGGTTCGGATGTAGTGGTCATCACCTCGGGTGTTCCGCGCAAACCGGGCATGTCGCGTGATGATTTGATCTCCACCAATGCAAACATCGTAATGGAAGTGACCAAAAACGTGATGGCTGCTTCACCAGATGCGATTATCATTATTATTTCCAATCCGTTGGATGTGATGACGTATGCAGCCCACACCGCTTCGGGCAAACCTGCAAGCCAGGTATTTGGTCAGGCAGGTGTACTTGATACGGCGCGTTATCGTGCTTTTATTGCCAATGAACTAAATGTTTCACCAATGGATATTCAGGCCTTATTGCTGGGTGGTCATGGCGACACGATGGTTCCTTTGCCGCGTTATACTACAGTTTCCGGCATTCCGGTTACCGAATTGATTGATAAAGAAAAACTGGATGCCATTGTTGCCCGTACCCGGAAAGGTGGGGGTGAAATTGTGAATCTGCTGGGGACTTCTGCATGGTATGCACCCGGGGCTGCCGCAGCACAAATGGTTGAATCGGTTGTGCTGAACCAAAACCATATTTTCCCGTGCTGTGTACGCCTCAACGGACAATGGGGTGAAAAAGATGTTTACCTCGGTTCGCCGGTTAAACTGGGCAAAAATGGCGTTGAAGAAATCATTGAAATCGAACTGAACGATGATGAAATGGCATTGTTGAAAGCTTCCTCACAACACGTACGCGATGTGATGAAAGTGTTTGACGATATGAATTTACTTTGAAAAATTGCCTAAATCATTAATGGTTGCGATTCTTGTTTAGGCATTGGGCGCTCTTTTTCGGGGCGCCTTTTTTATGAACAGAAACCTGTTTCAGCAAAAGTCAAACCAGTTTCCCTCCCGATAGCTATGGGGATCAGACCTGGATACCCCTTGTGAACTGTCTTTTCAATCATTATCTTTGCAGTAATCATCGTAACAATGAAAAAACTGGTTATCCTCACCGGTGCCGGTATAAGTGCCGAAAGCGGTGTTAAAACCTTTCGCGACAGCGACGGGCTGTGGAAGAATTACCGGATTGAAGAAGTCGCTTCGCCGGTGGCCTGGCAAAATAATCCGGAGATGGTTCTCGAATTTTATAACCAGCGCCGCAAACAGCTTTTTGAAGTGAAACCCAATGCCGGACACATTGCTTTGGTGAGGCTTGAAGAAAAATACAATGTTCAGATTATCACCCAGAATGTGGATGACCTGCATGAACGTGCCGGGTCGTCCAACGTATTGCACCTGCACGGAGAGTTGAAAAAAGCCCGAAGCACGGTGGATCCCAACCTGATTTATTCGCTTGACCATTGGGAGTTGAAAATGGGTGATAAATGTGAAAAAGGATCGCAACTCAGGCCGCATATTGTTTGGTTTGGCGAAACGGTGGAAATGATTAACCCTGCGGTTGAAATTATTTCCGGTGCCGATATTGTTATTGTGGTCGGAACCTCAATGGTTGTTTATCCTGCTGCCGGGCTCATTAACTATGTGAGGGACGAATCAGCCAAATATTATATTGATCCCAAAGCTTTTCAGGTTCATGGAATCGCAAATCTGGAAATGATTAGAAAAAAAGCCGGTGAAGGGGTTCCCCCTTTGGTTGATCAACTGTTAAAACAAGCCTGATCATTCCTGTCCGGAATGCATCTCTTCGATCTTCTTACTACTTTTTTTGGGGACGGGAAATCTCCTGAAAATTTGTCCGATGGTCATGGGTAACCTGCGGTCACGTTTTTCCAGGTTATTTGTTACTTCACCGCTGCCGATTCCCTGCCATACCTGCTTTTTGTCAGACCTTTGAAAAATATCAATAATTAAAGTCCCCTGGTGGTATGTTGTGCTCGTTACCGTTGTATTATTATATCCCGGACCGTATCCATAATATCCCGGACCGTAACCATATCCATAATATCCCGGCCCCCAGCCATACGTCCAGCCCGGGCCATAGTGGTTAGTGTAGGCCTGGTAGCTGGTTTCTTCCTTAACGATGACAAATACTGAAATAATAAGGTCGCCGCTTTTGTCAACATACTGATACCCACGACGGTTCATTTCATCTTTAATGGCATTGATTATCGTCAGTTTGTCATAATCATTCACCATCTTATTGTTTTGCTTATCCCATGGATAGAAACTGTAAGTTTTAAATTGTTTGAAATCAACGGTTTTGTCCCAGTTGTTTGTAATTTTTACCCCGGTACACGAATTCAACAGAAACAGGATAACAAAAGGCAGAAGAAACTTTTTCATATTTTGATTTTTGTTAATGAGCGACAAAAATAACAATATTTGACTTGCTGTTTGTTAATCTTATTTGCTGTATAATTTAACTTTCGTTTTCCTGTTATACTGGCGCTGAACAGAAATACAAATCTTCGGGTCGGTATCATGACCATTTCTTTATTTTTGCACAATTAAAGATTACAAAAGATGATAAGAAAAAACCGGATACTGTTTTTAACAGGTTTGATCCTGATAACATTTTTTGCTTTTCAAGGATGCAAAAAAAATGAAGATTCCGGGCCAACCCAGGCCGAAAAGGATCATGATACTATTCTTCAATATGTTAAAGACAATAACATTGACGGCCAGTTTACTGAAAAAGGGGTGTTTTATAAGATCATTGAACCGGGCAATGACAAACATCCGGTTTATAGTTCTGTGACAACAGTGAGCTATAAAGCTTACCGTCTTGATGGTACCGTGGTAGATAAAGCCGGTTTTTTTACAGAAAAATTGTTTAATTTAATTGAAGGCTGGAAACAGGGACTTCCACTGATTGGGGAAGGGGGAAAGATCAAGTTGATCGTACCCTCACACCTGGCCTACAATAAAGGAATACTTGCATTTGACATAACCCTGCATTATTTTTCAAAATAAAAGATACATCGTTACTGATTTTTTGTATCTTGTACTGTTCTTGTTTAAATTGAAACCTGCAATGACCGAGCCATCTTTTATACTTGACAAAGCCCGTAAATATTGTGCCTATCGGGAGCGCTGCATTTTTGATGTCAAACAAAAACTTCTTGAATGGAATGTTTCGGAAAAAACAATCAGGAAAGTTATCCAACAGCTTGAAGAAGAAGATTATATCAACGAAGAACGTTATGCAGTTTCATTTGCAGTCGGAAAGCTGAGAAATAACAAGTGGGGGAAAAACAAAATATTTTACGAACTGAGCAAAAAGAACATCCCTGAAATTTATGTTCAAATGGGGCTCAGTGAAATTGATGAACAAGAATACATCCAAACTTTAAAAACACTATTGGCATCCAAAAGGATCAACGACAATGATGAATACCGTCGAAACAACAAACTGGTGCGTTACGTCATGCAAAAGGGCTATCTGTCCGACCTCGCATGGCAGATAATCAGGGGAGAGATTTAGGATATTGGATTTAGGATTTTTGATATGTAATTTTTACTAACACTTAACTTTTTAACCGATAACCCTTAACCACTGACCGGATTGCTTGAAACAAAAAAAAAAAATTGAAGTTTATTTAATCCTTAAATCCGCAAGCTACTGAAAAACTCATCTATGTCACGGTTTTTTCATAAAAGAAGTCATATTATCTTCAGTTTTAAGGTTTTTTTTCATCAATAATGATATAGCTTATTAAAATCTATCGA
>CAJVWU010000107.1 GCA_913009755.1 uncultured Bacteroidia bacterium | reverse complement strand
CTTCTAAAATCTTCGTAACTTGCTCCTGTGTAAAGTGTATTCTTTTCATATGCTAAATATTTTAAAGTTTTATCAACTCCAAATTTAGTTAAGATGCACTTTACACACTTTTTGGGATAGTATCGAATATTGATGGAATGGTGTTATTAAAGAAGGATAAAAAAAATCCGGGAGCACATAAAAAAGCACTCCCGGATTTTTTTCAGGCTGTTTATGTCTTAAAAGAGGTACGATAACCCAAGGTTCAGTTCAAACCAACTAATTGATTGGGTATCTTTTGTTTTTGCTGCATATTGGTATTTTGCGTTAATGTTCAACCCGACATTGCTGTTCGTGCCGAAGGGTATTACAACACCTACTTCGGGCGCAAGTCCGAAATGCCATGCATTTTCACGGACATAATAAATCCCCATGTAATTACGTGTTTCAATATAATAGGGTCCCACACCCAGGGCAATGTAAGGTAAAATTGTCCAATGCCCGAAATAATAGTTGAGGTTAATGGTTAAAGGCACTGCATTGATGTATTTTTTTTGATAGCCGGAAATGGTGATGTTATCGGAATGTCTGGTCACAAAGCCATAATCCTGATAAAAAACCTGCCAGCCGGCGCGGCCGCCTACCATAAGGTTATCGGTTACATAGCCACCACCCTGAACGGCAAAACCCCTGAAAGATGATGAATTGAGAAAATCGGAAGTTGAACCCATGGGAAATCCTATACCCCATTGAAAATTCCAAATTCCGCCGCCCTGCGAAAAAGCAGCGGTGCCAAATGCCAATAAAAAAGCAAGTGCTATTGTTTTTATCATATTTTTCATATCAAATATTCTTTTATAGATTAGCAATTAATTGGTTTTGATCTCAGGTGATTGCTTAAATGCCTGGTCAATATCCTTTATAATACGCGAAGTATTGGAGCCGCTGCTCAATACACCATTGATGCCACCGGCCCAGTAAATGGGCACAACCGTATCATTACCTACGACACGGTAATCCTCCGGATTCGACATTTCCATGAGCAGGGTTCCGGTGGTGTAGCTGCTGTAATAAGGCACACCGCCCCAGCCCCAGCCCGGGGGATAATAACCGGGATAACCACCCCAGTAATAATTCTGGTTGTCTGAGGATTTTTTCCAGCCCCAGCCCCAACCCCAGCCCCAGCCCCAGCCGGGATAATAGGGATACCACCATCCAACATTAACGGTAGTAATTTTAATGGCCGAAACAGCAAGCATCAAGTCAGGTAGCGTTGTTGAATCAGTGTAATAAATACGCAAATAACCGTAAGCGGCCATGTTATCGGCAATTGCTTTTAAAAGGACATCCTGATCTTTAACCGGTTCAACATTTGTTGTATCATCCGTAATCGGGAAAATAGTGTCGGGCATATAATAAGTGGACAACGACTTGAAATTGACAGAATCATAATATCCGGTCATGACAACATCTGTTTGATCAATAGAAATCGTGTCATTCGGGTAACAACCATCCATCAGGAATATCCCTGCAGGGAATAGCAGTACCAGCGATAAATTAATTAACCATTTTTTCATTTTCATTGTAATTAAGTAAAAATTTAAGTTACGGGCATTTAACAAAAAACATACCGGCTTTTTTTAAAACGAACGGCGAAAGTAATTATTTTTTCTGATTGGAATCTTTTTTTGAAAAGTTAAGTGTTGCCCCCAAATAAATATTGAAGCCAAAATAATAAATATCCATTTCATTTTTAAGCGGGCCTTGCAAAGCCCTGCCCGAAGATTTCTCATATTCAACAGGAGAACTGAAGTTGGCAATCTGGGGAAGGTTTTTCTGGTATCCGAAGGCGATATCGGCGCCTGCAATAAACCTGTTCTTTTTAAAACTGAATTCAACCCCTCCGGAATAATGATAAATGTTGTACCGGGTGGTTTTTAAAGTATTATAATTTTTATACTCCCCCAAGTTGGCATTATTCACGGCGGAAAAATCCGTTCTGAGGGCATTCATAAAAATCAAATCGTTCGACAGTGACCAACTGTAACCCACAGCCATATTAAAAACAGGATTGGCTGCATAAGCATAAGATGTCCAGTCTTTGTTGGATAATGTATCGTATATATTTTTACTGGTGATGTCCGTATTTATTTGTGCATTAACCATTTTGTACCCCTTTAACCCGGCAAAAAACTCAGCAGAAACATATAGTTTCTGTCCCCTTGTCTTAAAATCATAAATAAATCCGATGCCTGTTGAAAAAGGCAACCTGAAATTAGTTGACAACTGGCTTTTTTCCTGGCCGTCAAATATGAGATAATCCGAAAAACCGGCAGGCACATTATTTCGTTGGATATTGGTCTGTTGTGATATCCTTTGTGCACGCTTTCCACTGGAAAACAAACGCCAGGTTGGAGAAGTCAGTGTGAAACCAAGCCGCCAATTCTGAGTTTTATAGGAAATCCCGAGTTTTAAAATCAACCGGTAATCGGTGAACTTGACAAGTTCACTATATGACCCTTCGGCAATCCAGGCAATTGGGATTCCGCCACCGGATGTATCCCCGGAATGAAATGCGGTAGCCGAATAATTAAACCTGTAATTTAATGTTGCCCCCGAAACAAAAAGGCTAAGGCCATAACTGAATTGAGATGATATTTCGTGTGAAAGTGCCGCTCCCGCCCAGGTATCGGAAAAATCGTTACGATAATTGAAAGTGGTACTGTATTTTTCATCTCCCGGCAGATAGGTCAATACATCTTTATAGCTGGAATTAATGTAGGTCATCCCCATTTGTTCCTTTACCCTGGTCAATACGGCAAAGGAAATACTAAGGCCTTTTTGATGAGGAGTGTATGAATAGGACATGAACTGAGGCTGCACCAAAAAATTGTCTGTATTTAAATCAATGCCATCGCCGAGTGCATTTTTAAAGGTATAAATATTCCAGGTAAAAAGGTTGGCCGCCAGCGAGAGGTTACTTCCCTTTTGCATCTCACCGATGGTGGCCGGGTTGTAATAAATTGCCGTATTATCGGCCTCACCGGCAATAACAGCGCCTCCGAGAAGCGATGAAGTGGAATTAAAACTGTGGCCCCAGTAATAATTCATTAACTGAGCCCTTGCACCCAGGCCAAATAGTATTAAAAAAGAAATGATGAATATCCGTTTGAGCATAAAATTATATTTTGGAGAATAAAGACAAATGTATCCAAAATTATTCGATGCCCGAAAAATGTTTCATAAACTGTACCCGCTCGAAGGCAGCCGGGTTTGTGGCTTTTTCAATACTCATCCGGCCTGTGAACTGATCAATAGTGGTAAAATTCTTGCGTTCCATCCAGTTAGACAGTTCTTCGATCATGCTCCCAATCTCTTTAAACCCTTTTTTATACAATACCGAGGCTACCTGAACGGCTTTGGCACCGGCTAAAAGTTGCTTGATAAGGGCCTTCCCGTTATGGACACCGGTAGAGGCCGCCAGGTCACATTTTACATGATCCGACATCATGGCAATCCATCTTAGCGACAGGGCAAGTTCGGCGGGTGAACTGAACACATTGGAGGCCTTGATTTCAAAATTCTCAATATCAATATCCGGTGAAAAAAACCGGTTAAAGAGTACCAGCCCTTTAATGCCTGTCCAGGAAAGTTTGGTAACGGTCTGGGCAAGACTGGAAAAATAATAGCTGATCTTGAGGGCCACCGGAATGTTTACAGTCTTTAGCACTTCATTCACTACTTCAAAATAAACGGCTTCATTTTGTTCACCGCTCTTTTCCGGGTCCGAAGGCAAAACGAACACATTGAGTTCAAGGGCATCTACGCCGGTTTCTTCAATAATTTTTGCAAATGATGTCCACTCGGCAGCCGAAACACAATTAATGGAGGCAATGACAGGGATACTGACACTTGCTTTTGCTTTTTTTATCAGGGCAAGATATTTATTTACATCATTTTCGCGTGTGTAATGCCGGATGTAATCATCAGCTTCAGGATAAATATTGGCCATTTCATCCTGCATATAGGTTTTACGTGCCGCATAAGTGATCTGTTCTTCGAAGAGTGATTTCAGCACAACGGCAGCAGCACCATTCTTTTCAATCTCTATGATATTTTCGACTGAATTTGTCAGCCCGGAACTTCCTACGATAAGCGGGTTCTTTAACTTCAGTCCCATGTATGTGGTTTCAAGGTTTACCATACCGAATAATTTTTAAATGATTGTGTAAAAATAATAAGTAATGAGAAAACTTTTGTGATTTTACTAAAACCCGGATTCCGGATATTATATTTTTAAATTACCTGTAACCCTTTGAGTTAAGGAATTTTTCCTATTCATAATCGTTCTAAATTTTCCGATTTTGATCGTTCAACTTATTCATTTTGATAATCTTCAGGCAAATACATGAAAAAAACACTTTACTCACCAGGTTACATAACTGACGCTATATAAACAAGGAGGAAATAACAGCACTTCAATCCGGGTTTCACATCAACGGTAAAAGGTTAATTTTGCTGAAAATTCCGGATTGAAGAATATTCTGATCATACAAACTGCATCACTTGGCGATGTAATATTGAGCACACCCGTCGTTGAAAAGCTGCATCATTTTTACCCTGATGCAGGGATAGACTTTCTTTTAAAATCAGGTTATCAGGAGATTTTTCGTCATCATCCGTTTTTACATCGTGTGCTGGCCTGGGATAAATCCGATAAAAAATACGGCCATCTTCGGGAACTCATCAAATTTGTACGGCAAAATAAGTACGACCTGGTCATTAATTTACAACGGTTTGCATCTTCAGGCCTTATTACAGCCTTGTCGGGGGCCCCTGTGAGGATTGGTTTTAAAAAGAACCCGTTGTCATTGTTTTTTACTCAAAGGGTTGCACACAAAATCGGAAAATCCAATTCCGGCCCACACGAAACGGAACGCAACCTGAAGCTTATTGAAAGGTTGACCGATCATTCATCTTTCCCCGTTAAAATCTATCCTTCACAACATGACTATGCCAAAGTTTCGCAATACAAAACCCGGCAGTATATTACCGTTGCCCCCGGCTCGTTATGGTTTACCAAGCAATATCCTGAAGAAAAATGGGTTGAGTTCGTCGGCTCGCTGGAAAAAGATATTGTTGTCTATTTTCTCGGATCACCAAATGAATTAAATTTGTGTGAACGGATTATCGGGGAATCGGGGCATGCAAACAACCTCAACCTGGCCGGAAAACTGAGTTTTCTGGAATCGGCAGCTTTAATGCGCGATGCCTTGATGAATTATGTTAATGATTCGGCACCCATGCACCTGGCATCCGCTGTTAATGCTCCTGTTGCGGCAATTTATTGTTCTACTGTCCCCGGGTTCGGATTTGGCCCGCTGTCAGAAAAACGTTTTATCATTCAGGCGGCTGACCCGCCAACATGTAAACCCTGTGGATTGCATGGATACAACAAATGCCCGAAAAAGCATTTTGAATGTGCCTATAATATTAATAACGAACAATTATTGAAGATATTAAATGACAATTGATGAAGAAATAAAATATTGCGTCAACCTGCTCAGGAAAGGGAAAGTGATCCTCTACCCCACCGATACCATCTGGGGTATAGGCTGCGATGCTACAAATGCCAGGGCTATTGACCGTGTATTCAAGATCAAACAACGGGAATCGAGTAAAAGCATGATTGTATTGCTCGATAACGAAACGCATCTTGAAAAATATATCAAAACCATACCTCCGATTGCTTATGACCTTATCCGTCATTCGGCCTCACCCCTGACCATTGTTTATTCAGGAGCACGTAATCTGGCTAAAAAACTTATTTCAAAAGACGGCACCATCGCCATCCGGATTGTAAAAGACAGGTTTGCCGCGCCGTTAACCCGTCATCTGGGCCACCCGCTGGTTTCCACATCTGCCAACATAACCGGCATGCCCACTCCGCCTACTTTTCATATAATAAGTCCCGAAGTCTTGAACAAAGTGGATTATGTAGTTGAACATTTTCGTGAGAAAACCCTGATAATGAAACCTTCAACGGTTATTAAACTTGAAGAAGACGGCCGGTTTTCTGTTTTAAGGCCATAAGTTTATCAGCCCGGACACCGATCTCAGTATAAATGATATTTTAATGACATCTTTCCCAAAAAAAATCTTTTTGCGCGTACACTTTAACAAGTCTGTGATATCTCCAAAATCAAATGTCGTTCCTACGGAACTATATTCATGTTTGTAGTTTTCCAGGGACTTGCGTCTTTGGAAACCAATAATAGGATTAACAAGTTCCGTAGGAACGACATGTTTTATATTTCATTTTTTTTCTCTAATTTTGTGTGTTTCCTCATACTCATAACACATTTTTCGTGGTCTATTCACTGTAAGAATACAAACAACCGGGAGATGGTGGGGTATAGAAACCGCATCCGTCCTAAAACAAAATCAAAGCAACCAATAAAAAAATAAAATTTAGCCCATAATTCTCACTTTACCTTGCTCGTCTTAAAAGTTTTTGTATTTTTGCGCTCCAATTTTTGAACACTAATAATCAATTAATTAACAAATTAAAATTATGAACCAGTACGAAACCGTTTTCATTTTAACTCCCGTTTTGTCTGAAGATCAGATGAAGGAAGCGGTAAAGAAGTATGAGGGATTCCTCAAAAAGAATGGTGCCGGGCTTGTGCACCAGGAAGACTGGGGCCTGCGCAAACTGGCCTACCCCATTCAGAAAAAATCAACCGGATTCTACCATGTTTTCGAATTCAAAGCTGAAGGCGACATGATCTCCAAACTTGAAGTTGAATTTAAACGTGATGAACGTATGTTGCGCTTCCTTACCGTAAAACTCGATAAGCATGCCATTGCCTATAACGAGAAAAAGCGGCACAAGAAAGAAAAAGCCGCCAAAGAACCTACGGAAGCATAATTCATTGATCACTTATTAAAAAACGAAATCATGGCACAATCAAATAATGAAATAAAATATTTGACCCCTATTGCGGTTGATACCAAAAAGAAAAAGTATTGCCGGTTTAAAAAAAGCCGTATTAAATACATTGATTACAAAGACCCGAATTTTCTGCTGAAATTTGTCAACGAACAAGGCAAAATTTTACCCCGGAGAATTACAGGAACATCAACGAAATATCAAAAAAAAGTAGCACAGGCCGTAAAAAGGGCACGGCATCTGGCCTTGATGCCTTATGTTGCTGATTTATTAAAATAAAGAAGGGAAGAAAAATGGAAGTTATTTTAAAAAAAGACATCGCAGGATTAGGGTATAGAAACGACCTGGTCATTGTTAAAGACGGCTATGCAAGAAATTATCTTATTCCCAAAAAGATGGTGGCAATTGCCACACCGTCCGAAAAAAAATCCCTTGCCGAGATGAAAAAACAGCAGGCCTACAAAGAAGAAAAGGTTATAAATGAAGCCGAAACCATTGCTGATGCTCTCAAAGGTGCCGAGTTGAAAATTGGTGTTAAAGCCAGCTCAACCGGTAAAATTTTCGGTTCGGTAAACAACATCATGGTGGCCAATGCCATCCTTTCGCAAAAGAAAATTGAGATAGACCGCAAAACGGTGGATATCAACGAAGAACACATTAAAGAGGTGGGTAAATACAAAGCCACCATTCACCTGCATAAGAATGTGGCTATAGATATTGACCTGGATGTAGTTGCCGAATAATTTGCCGGAAAAATATATTTAACTAATTTAGGCCCTTCCGAATTACCGGAAGGGTTTTTTTTTATTTTATACAAGATGCTTAGCAAAGCCAAAATCAAACTCATCAACTCGTTGAATTATGCAAAATACCGTAAGCAACATGGTTTGTTTGTTGCCGAAGGGACGGTCAATGTGCTGGATTTTTTGCAGAGCAGTATCGAAACAACCGACCTTTATGCCACCGGCGAATGGATTGAAAAACACCGGCAGGCATTAACCGGCATCCACTACCATGAAACCGAAGAAAAAGAACTGAAAAAAATATCATTTTTAAAAAATCCTCCGGAGGTGGTTGCGCTGTTGAAAATACCTGATATGGGTAATCTTAATTTAAACGACCTTGCCGGATTGTTATTGATGCTGGACGGCATTCAGGACCCGGGCAATATGGGCACCATCATACGCACAGCCGACTGGTTCGGTATCCGCAATATCGTTTGTTCACCCACCTCGGCAGATGCCTTCAACCCGAAGGTGGTGCAGGCCAGCATGGGGTCGCTTGCACGGGTAAAAGTTTATACCGCAGATTTAGTGAAAATGGTTAAAAACAGGCCGGATTACCTGAACACTTTCGGGGCGGTGCTTGATGGCTCTCCCCTGAATGAAGTGCCAAAACCGAAAACCGGGATCATTATTATCGGTAATGAAGCCCGTGGCATTTCAAAAGATCTGCTGCCCTGGATTGATTTTAAAATCACCATCCCCCGTCTTCCCGGGCGCCAAGGATCATCTGCCGAATCGCTGAATGCTTCCATCGCCACGGCAATTATTTGTTATGCGTTCAGGAGATAAAGGACCTGGAATCCGGAGTCCGGAGTTAAGCCGAAAGGGGCAAGTTAATGCCATGAAACCGGAAATTGATTTTTCCCACTGGCAGTTCCGGAATCTTTCTATCGTTTAAAAAGAGATAATCCAAGCGTTTTTAGGAGAAAAACGAACTAAAGGTGCATTTTGATTAACCCAAAATTGTCATTTGAAAATCAACTCCCATTGATAATGGATTTTAAATTTATCTTGTAACATTCTGTAACTGAATACAATAAAATGACAATTCGATGTAAGAAAATCTATTCAAAATCAGTCGGGTTTTCCGGATAATGGCAGCGTTTATCATTTTATTTGTATTTTTACCGTATCGGTACACGATTAATATCAGATGTTACCCAATATGTGGGATTACATTTAACAGGAAAATAAATAAAACAGTTTTATTAACAATTAATTTTAATTTATGAGAATCTTCACCAAACTGTTAGTAATTATTGTAGCAATAGCCATAAGTTATAGCTATACTGTAAATGCACAGGTATCCATTAATACCGACGGCTCTGCCCCTGCTGCTTCGGCTATGCTTGATGTAAAGAGTAACACCAAAGGTATGTTGATGCCACGCATGACCCTGGCCGAAATTCGGGCAATTTCAAATCCCGCAGATGGTTTAATGGTCTATAATACCGATTATGGCTTAATACTTATTTATATTTTGGCTGACAATAAATGGAAAGAAGTACAGTATGGCAGTGGCGAAATAAGCCTGCCTGCCACCTACACCATTGGTACCGGTGGCTCCTGTGCCAATACCACCGTTAACGCAAACTATTACGGCGGTGTGGCGCTTGTAGCTGCCAATACTGTTACACTTGAAGCAACGGTTACCCAGGTGGGCACCTGGAGCATAACCACCAACACGGTAAACGGTTACTATTTTAGTGCTGTCGGAACTTTTACCACAACCGGAATCATACAGGTTACCCTTGCCGGCTCCGGAACACCGGTAACGGCCCAGACTGACAATTTTACCGCCACGGCATACGGCGGCGGTACTTGCACATTTTCAGTAACCGTTGAGGTAAACACTTGCGGAAGCTTACTGTCGTATGGCGGTCAGAATTATACAACCGTATTAATAGGTAGTCAGTGCTGGATGGCACAGAATCTTAATATCGGTACTATGATCGCCGGGAATACAGATCAAACTGATAATGGTACGATAGAGAAATACTGTTACGATAACAACACCTCCAACTGTTCTTTGTATGGCGGTCTATACCAATGGAATGAGATGATGCAATATAGCACCGGGGAATCCATCCAGGGTATCTGTCCTGCGGGTTGGCATCTTCCGTCAGATAATGAGGTTAAGACGCTGGAAATGCAGCTGGGCATGTCGCAGTCACAGGCAGATGCCACAAGTTGGAGAGGCACCAATGAAGGAAGTAAATTGGCTGGTCTTGCCTCATTATGGACAGATGGGGCATTAGACAGTGACCCGGGTTTTGGCACCAGTAACTTTGCAGCCCTCCCCGGGGGCCTTCGCAGCTACGCCAATAGCCTTTTCTACAATATGGGTGACTACGCCCTTTTCTGGACGTCCAGTGAAAACGGCGCCAGTGGGAGGTTACGGGAATTGATTTACAGTCAAACCAGGGTTGGCCGGTTTGACATTAATAAGTTCCAGGGTACCAGTGTTCGTTGTGTGAAGGATTGACGGGCGAATTTTTACCCTGGCAAAATCAAAGGCACCGGAAAGGGAAAAACCAAGGGAGGGGGATGACAGGTTTTAGCCTATGCGAAAACACAGGGTTTATTCACAGGAAAACTTGCTGTTAACTCAATATTAGCTAGTTTTAAAAACCGGTTGAGTAAATAAAATTTATCAGGTTTGAGGTTATACCGATGCGGAGCAGGTTTGAAAAAAACAAACCAAATCCTCCCGGGATGATCTCGTTTAGTACAACGCAAAGGAGATTATTTAGGGCTTGCTGATTTTCTCACCAGCCTCAATTTATAAAAACCAGTCTGAGGTCAAAATTTCTACTAAAATAAAAATTTCGGTTCTGATTTTTTTGTTTGCTCAGGTTTTGGATATGCAAAAA
>CAJVWU010000106.1 GCA_913009755.1 uncultured Bacteroidia bacterium | reverse complement strand
TGAAAGATCACAAAGAATATGTTTTGAGCAAACAGTTTTTAAAATCAGGAACTTCAATTGGGGCATTGGTAAGGGAAGCTGAATTTGCACAGTCTAAACCTGACTTTATCTCTAAACTAAGCATTGCCCTAAAAGAATCCAACGAAACCGAATACTGGATATTACTTTTACAACAATCGGATTATATAACCCAAAAAACCGAGGATGAACTTTTATCCCGGAACCGGGAATTAACCAGTATGCTTGTCGCTTCAATAAAAACCACCAAAAATTCACTAAAAAGACCACACTGATATTTTTCACTTTTCACTTTTCACTTTTCATTCTTCACTTTTCACTTTTCACTTTTCACTTTAGCCTGCCCACCGCACCCCTAACCCCTAAAGGGACACCCCAACGCTAAAAATTAAAACCATTAAGGCATGAAGCCATATAAAAAACCCTTATCTTTGTATAGATGAGTGCTCCTTTTTTACATAACATTAATAAAATCTACTTTTGGGATGTTGATACCCATGCCCTTGATGAAACACAATCCAAAAGGCTCATCATTGAAAGGGTGGCCACCCTTGGAAACCTGAAGGAGATAAAACTGGTAGTTCAATATTATGGGAAACAAGAATTTATTAAAACGCTCTGTAATCTTAACTACTTAGATCCTAAAACATTAAACTTTTTCTCCCTGGTTTTTCAGGTGCCTAAAAGTAAATTTAAATGCTTCACAAAGAAACAGTCGAAAATACAACGCTGGAGCTCTTAAAAGGCTTGCAATCAAAACCCTATTTACAAGAGTTCTGTCTTGTTGGAGGTACTGCGCTGGCATTAAAATTAGGCCACAGGAAATCAGTAGATTTAGACCTGTTTACAGCCCATAGTTTCAATGTCATGCAAATGCTGGAAAATCTTTCGGCTGATTTTGATTTTCAGCTTTTTTACTCGGCCAACAATACCATTAAAGGAAGTATCGATAACGTAAAGGTTGATATCTTAGCCCATCGCTATCCGCTTGTTAAAGAACCACTTATTGAAGAAGGAATTACCATGCTTTCCTTGCAGGACATCATTGCGATGAAGCTGAACGCTATATCCGGCAGCGGCCAAAGGGTGAAAGACTTTATAGATATTTTTTATCTGTTACGGTTGTTCAATCTGGAACAAATGATAGGTTTTTATAAGAAAAAGTACCAACAATACAGCGAAGCGGTTGTTCTGAAAAGCCTTGTCTATTTTGATGATATTGATTTCTCTGAATGGCCGGTACTGCTTTCCGAACCAAACTTAAAATGGGAGGTTATCAAAAAGAAACTGGAAAATACTGTGAATAACTATATGAAACAAAACGGATAAACGAAGCAGTTAAAAATAATCCGGACAAATTTCCCGAAGGTTATATTATTGAAACCATCGATGAGGAATGGCACTCTTTAAAGTCGAAAATTTCGACCTTAAAAAGTAAAGGACGAGGACAACATTCTGTCATTTCGAACCGGGCCTGACGTTAGGAGGGCGAGCGTGAGAAATCCCCCGGTATAGAAACGGAATGGATACAAAGTGATTCCTGCCCGACTGGTGTCGTTCAGGCGGGTCTCTCTCGCCTCCCCGTAACGCCAACGCGCATCGTTCAATGACAACATAATACATTTTTCATTGCTAAAACTCTTAATTTCTTAATGCCTGCCCGACTGGCGCGGTCAGGCGGACATAAAAACAATAAACTATTCTTTCATAAAGAACAATAAACAAACAAATCTTTCGTTTCAAACGAAAGAAACCTTATGAATAAAGAACGCTTAACCGAAATACTGCTGGACCAAAAGGAAGTCTTTTCTGCCAAAACAGGACTGATAGAAAGAGATATTCCTTTGGAGGATGCCATAAAGACTTCTTTGGTGGTTATTATTACAGGCGTTCGCAGATGCGGCAAATCGTCCCTGCTTTTTCTCATCAAAGAAAAAATGAACCTCGATGAAGCCGGTTACTGCTATTTCAATTTCGATGACGAAAGGATTATTAACGATGTTTCATTGTTGGAAAACATTGACAACCTGCATAAAGAGATTTACGGAACAGAACCCGTATTGTTTTTCGACGAAATACAGAACATTACCGGATGGGAAAAGTTTGTAAACCGGATGTACGAACAGGGACGGAAGGTTTTTGTAACCGGTTCCAATGCCTCTATACTCAGCTCGGAAATAGCTACAAGCCTGACGGGAAGAAACAAAGTGCTTGAACTGATGCCTTTCTCTTTTAACGAATACCTGAGGTTTAAAAATATCAGCACCGACCTAACCCGTTTATCCACCGGAAAGCGATTACAAATTACCGGTGCATTTGATAAATTTATGGCAGAAGGAGGTTTCCCTCTCGCAGTAAAAGAAAACGACCCTGAATTATTAACCGGTTATTTTCAGGATATTTTTTACAGGGATATTATAGCCCGTTATCGCTTGGGCCGGGTGGACGAGATCAAGCAAATCGGTATTTATTTCTTGTCCGATATTGCTAAAAAATTCTCCTATTCCACTTTACAGAAAATATCCGCGGTGAAAAGCCTGAGCAGTATAAAAAGCTATTTAACTTATTATGCCGACTCTTTCCTGTTCTATTATCTGAATAAATTTGATTTTTCCGTAAAAAAACAAATTTTAAATCCGAGAAAAGTTTTCGCCATAGACCAGGGTTTTATACATAAAATCGGTTTTAACTTTTCAGCTAATAAAGGACGTGTTCTTGAAAATATCGCATTCCTGGAATTAAAACGCAGAAAAAAAGAAGTCTATTATTTTGCAGGCAAAGGAGAATGCGATTTTGTGATAAAACAAGGAACCCGGATTACGCAAGCCATTCAGGTTACTTTCCTTTTGAATAACGATACGCTGGAAAGAGAAGTTAACGGACTCCTGGAAGCCATGAAAGAATACAACCTTTCAAACGGTTTGTTGCTTTATTATGATATGGATATAAAAAATTATCACACCAGAGAAAACATTCAACTTATACCTGTTTGGAAATGGTTACTGTCAGCTTAATAAAATGAAAAAATAAAAATGAAGAATGAAAAACGGAGGGAGAATGTTTATTAAAGCCGTTAGCCATTGGCCTTTAGCTCGCCAACAGCCATAAAACCTTTTTTCATTTTTTAAAAAATCATTCTGTCCATTCATATCAAACAAAGTTGTATTTTACCATCAAACAAAGTTAATCATAGTGATTTTAGAAAGTGTATTGTCAAATATTGTAGAGCAGCAGAAAAAACGCTTATCAACGCACGATAGCGGACTGAAAAGAGAACTGGTGCCTGCCCTTCAAAATTTATCATCACATGCACTTATCATATCAGGGGTACGCCGCTGCGGAAAAAGTACGCTTTTGTTACAAATTATGGAAAAGATTCCTACGGAAGATTTTCTGTACCTTAACTTTGAAATGCCCCGGCTTTACAATTTTGACATTTCCGACTTTACCCGGTTAGATAATATTATCGCCAAAAAAGGAAGCAAAACTCTCTTTTTCGATGAAATACAGTATGTAGATGCATGGGAAATATACGTCAGGCAAAAATTAGACGAAGGCTACAGGGTTATTATCACCGGATCAAATGCCTCATTGATGAGCAAAGAGCTGGGAACCAAACTTACCGGAAGGCATATCTCACAGGAATTGTTTCCTTTCTCCTATTCCGAGTTCCTCAAATTCAAAGACCTGAGAGCATCGGCAGAAAGTTTAGAGAAATATCTTACAACAGGCGGTTTCCCTGAATACCTTAAAACACAATACGACGAACAACTTTCAACTCTTTTTGATGATATCTTATTTAAGGACATTGTAGCCCGTTTTGGAATAAAGGATATAAAAAGCCTGCAACGCCTTGCGGTATATTTGTATTCCAATATCGGCAACCGCATTACAGCCACAAAATTAAAGCAAATCCTTTCCATTGGAGCTACTTCAACGGTATTATCGTGGTTCTCGCATTTTGAACTTTCTTATCTCGTGTTTTTTCTCCCTATGTTCAGCCACTCAACCAAAGCACAACTCATCAATCCCCGAAAAGTGTATGCCATTGATTTGGGTATGATAGATATCGTTTCAAACAAACTGACCGATGATAAGGGACACAAACTTGAAAATCTGATTTATCTCCATTTGAGAAGAAAATACAAAGAACTTTATTATTTCGATGAAAAAGGAGAATGCGATTTTGTCGCCATGAAAAATGCAAAGGTGAAAGAACTAATACAGGTTAGCTATCAATTAACCCCCGATAATCTTGAAAGAGAAATTGGCGGGCTGAAAAAAGCAATGCAGTTTTTTAAACAGAATAAAGGGAAAATAATAACATTAAATGATAAAGATAGTTTTATGGAAAATGGTTTAGAAATAGAAGTTATTCCTGCTTTTGAATATTTGTTACAATGAACTTTTCACTTTAGCCTTTAAACTTTTCACTTTTCACTTTTCACTTTTCACTTTTCACTTTATCCTGCCAACAGCCAGCTGCCATCTATTGCATTCCTCATAAAAAACAGCTATCTTTGAATTATGAAAACTACTCTTAACAAGGAATTAAAGGAATTCATTAATGACCACAGCGAACATTTCTGGTACACACCGGAAGAGAAAAAAGAGGAAATAAGTCCTGAGCTCTTGCTGGAGACTATATTGAATTACGGCAGCCTGAAAGAAAGTTTGCAGTTGATAAAACTGATTGGGAAGGACGAAGCCCTGCGCATCTTACAGCGTGCAAAAGGGAGAAAAAAGATGAACTATTATCCTGAAATTTATAACTTCTTTACGCTTTATCTTAGCAGAAATGTACAAAGAAATACTAAATAAAAGCCAACAGGAACTATTGCCACTTGTAAAGCTCTTTAAGCATGAGTTTTATCTTGTAGGCGGAACCGCTATTGCACTGTATATAGGACACAGAAGATCCATTGATTTTGACCTTTTTAAACAGGACAGGTTGGTACATAACAGGATACTGAACAAAATAGATGCCTTTAAACCTTATACGGTTACCAGGAGAGTTGAAGAACAATTAAATCTGATACTGAGGGGGGTGAAGTTCACATTTTTTGAATATCCATATCCTGTCGAAGTAAATAGCACATTTGAAGACATTATTAAGTTGCCCGATTTATTGAACCTCGCTTCCATGAAAGCTTTTGCCCTCGGGCGCAGGTCAAAATGGAAAGATTATGTTGATCTTTATTTTATTCTCAAGAACCATTATTCAATAAAACAGATTACTGAAAAGTCTTTAACTATTTATGGTCAATTGTTTTCCGAGAAACTATTTAGGTCCCAGCTGTGTTATTTTGATGATATCGATTACACTGAAGAGGTTGAGTATATTGTAAAACAACCTTCCAATAAGGAAATTAAAGGATTCCTTACCGAAAAAGCGCTTGAAGTTTTTTAGCGCGTTCAATCCGCCTGCCCCATAGGGAGGCACAGCCTGCCCCGTTTTTTCGGGGACTGTATCGGAGATGACAAAAAAATTCCGATGACATCATCAAAACGAAACATATAATCCATCATCTAATTACGCGAATTATAACTTGTCTCGCCTCAGGCAAGATGAATAAGTTTTCTGCTTGCAGAAAAGAAAAAATCTGTTAAATCCGATAAATCCGATGATAAAAACAACAGATGAAAATGAATATGATCTCCGGATTGCTAAAATCGACACTCCTTTTAGTCTGATTAACACTATATTACAATACACATGTCATCAGTAGGATTGGCGCGGGAGCCCGGCCTCCTTCTCCGCTTAACTCCGGGGAAATAGGGAAGCCATGTGCGTCAGCTGACGTGGGAGTCTTGGATTTTCAGTGACATATTAGATTCTCACGGCGCTCTTTCCCGCAATCCATCCCAAAGGCGCCTCAGAAATAAACTATAGTTTTTTGAATAGACAACAATTTCACATGCAAAATAAAAAAGAAATTCGATGGAAACAACGCTTTACTAACTTTGAAAAAGCATTTAAAGTACTGGAAAGAACAGTACAAATAAAGCAACCTAATGAAGCGGAAAAGGGAGGGCTCATTCTGTTTTATGAAGTTTGCTTTGAACTGGCCTGGAAAACCATGAAAGATTATCTGGAAAGTGAAGGGTATATCGTGAAAAGCCCCAAACAAGCCATAAAACAAGCCTTTCAAATTGATTTAATACATAATGGTGAATTATGGCTTACTGCTTTGGAGGATAGAAACCTGACATCACACACCTACGATGAGGCTACAACAAACCAAATTGTAAAAAATATTACGGACAAATACTTTCTCCTTCTTAAAGAACTTTACGAACAACTGAAGCATGAACAATAACTTCGGCATATACGACAACAGCTACCGTTTAATTTTGGAAACATTTCCAGATTTTCCGCAAGTAGAAAAAGTGGTCTTATTCGGGTCGGGGGCTATGGGTAATTACAAAAAAGGGTCGGATATTGACCTGGCCCTTTTTGGGGATAAAGTAGATTTTGAAACAACCTCCCGCTTGCAGGGAAAACTCAACGGGCAACTTCCTATTCCCTATTTTGTGGATGTGGTAAACTTCAATTCTATTGATAACGAAGCATTAAAACAACATATTTTAACCGAAGGAAAGACAGTTTATTTGAAAAGCAGGAAGGTAAATGACTGAGAGAGCCGGATGGCCTTTAGCCTTCAAACAAACTCAAAGTAAAAAGGCTAAAACTCAAAGTAAAAAGTAAACATAACGAAAACAAACTTTGAACTTTAAACTTTTTGTAAACGTATTTACAACATTTGCTATTTTTGCCAAAAATTGTAATCATAAATAAATGGCCACTTTCCAATTACCCTTAAATATTGTACAACGCGAAGCCTATATTTCGCGGGTAAAACCTTTTATAGGAAAGTCCGTTGCCAAGGTTTTTACCGGCCAGCGAAGGGTAGGAAAAAGTTATATGCTGTTTCAGATAATCCAGTTGATCCTCGATAAAGATCCAGGGGCGAACATCATTTATATCAACAAGGAAGACATTGCTTTTGATAAGATAAAAACTGCAGCAGACCTTAACGATTATATCCTGAGGAAGGCATCACAACAAAAGAAAAATTACATTTTTATTGATGAAATCCAGGAAATTACCGGTTTTGAAAAAGCGGTGCGTTCCCTGATCCTAAATGAAAACAATGATGTATATATCACGGGCAGCAATGCCAAACTACTCTCAGGCGAGTTAGCCACTTTTCTTGCAGGCCGCACCATTGAAATAAATGTTTACAGCCTTTCTTATGCTGAATTCCTCTCTTTTCATAAGTTAACGGATACAGACCGAAACCTGCTGAAATATTTTAAGTACGGAGGCCTGCCCTATTTAATCAACCTGAGCCTGCGTGATGATATCGTTTTTGAATACCTGAAAAATATTTACACCACCATAGTTTTCCGGGATGTAATAGCGAGATACAACCTGCGTAACATAAATTTTCTGGAACGCCTTGTAAAATTCCTGGCCGACAATACAGGAAGTATCTTTTCGGCAAAAAGCATTAGCGATTTTCTGAAATCACAAAAGATAAACCTTGCCCATAACCAGGTTCAGGCCTACACCGATTATTTAACCAACGCTTTTTTAATTCATAAAGTTTCACGTTACGACATAAAAGGGAAACGAATATTTGAAACCGGTGAAAAATATTATTTCGAAAACAGCGGCCTTCGCAATGCAATTGTCGGATATAAGCCGGGCGACAAGGCAAAACTACTCGAAAACATCGTTTATAATCAACTTCTTTTTAAGGGCTATGAGGTAAAAACAGGTCAGCTTGAAACGGAAGAAATTGATTTTGTCGCCACAAAAAATAATGAGACAACTTATGTACAGGTATCCCTGACACTCGACAACCAAAAGACCATTGACCGTGAGTTTGAGAACCTGCTGAAAATAAAGGACAATTATCCGAAAATGGTTGTCACTATGGAGGAACAGGGAATAAATACTTATAAAGGAATTCCTGTTATTCCCGTTCGTGAATTTCTATTGGAAAGCCTGTAATCCCTAAAACCATGAAGAAATGAAGAAATAAAAATGAAGAATGAAAAATGGGGAGAAAGAATATTCTAAAAAGCAAAAGTTTTGTATTTGCTACTACAACAATAGGATTATATAACCCAAAAAACCGAGGATGAACTTTTATCCCGGAACCGGGAATTAACCAGTATGTTAGTCGCTTCAATAAAAACCACCAAAAATTCACTAAAAAGACCACACTGACATTTTTCATTTATAATTTTTCATTTTTCGTTTTTCACTTTATCCTTTAAACTTTTTACTTTTTACTTTTGCCTTTTTACTTTTGCCTTTAAATGTTCCTTAATGTCTTAATGGTTAAAAACATACCCTAACGGTTCAAAAATAATCAAATAATTTTTGTACCTTTACAAAAATTCAATACCATGAATACAATAAAAATATCTGTAAAAACAAACCGCGATGCAAATCTTTTGCTTAGATTGTTAAAATCACTGAACTTTGTGACAGAAGTCGAACAAATACAGGAACCTGAAAACAAAAGAAAAGAAAACCAGTTTCAAAAAATCAATAGTATTCTCCATCGCTATGCAAAACCTGACCTGTTTGAAGAAATAAAAGACCCTGTCCGTTGGCAAAAATCATTAAGAGATGAGTGGGCATAAATTACTCGACACAAACATTCTGATTTATCTTTCAAAGAAAGAATTGGAATTAGTTGCGTTTGCAGAACCCGTAGATGAACTTTTTATTTCTGTTATAACCTATATGGAAGCCTTGGGATTTCCTTTTACTTCTAAAAGTGAGGAACGCATTATCAAAGAATTGTGTAGTAGTCTTACTGTTATAAACCTTGATGGTGCTATTGTTGAAAAGGTTTTAGAAATCAGAAAAAAATATAAAATAAAATTACCCGATGCCATTATTGCAGCAACGGCAGTGGAAAAAGACCTTGTTTTGGTTACCCGAAACACCGATGATTTTAAACTGAAAGGGTTAAATATCAATATATCAAATCCGTTTAAAAATACCAACCATTAAGAAGTTAAGAACCTTGAATTCCCTCCCCCCGTTTATTCCTGAGTAGCCACAGGGGAAGCAAAAGAGTAGCGGCTGCTGAGGGTCTCGGAGATAAAAAATCCCAGGTAAAAAGTTAAAAACTCCAGGTAAAAAGTGCTGCTCGTTGCTTTTTTAACTTTTACCTTTTTACTTTTTACTTTTGCCTTTAAATATTCCTTCATGCCTTAATGCCTGCCCGACTGGTGTCATTTAGGCGGGGTTCAAAAAAATGAATTATAAACTTTCATTGCATTCTAAAGAACAATTACTCAAAAGAAACATTTCCGATGAGTTGGTGTTTTTGGTTCTTTCCGAACCTGACAGGATAATTCAGCAGGATGAGTGTTTAAATGTTTATCAAAAAGTAATTGAACAAGATAAAAAGCAGTATCTTTACAGAGTGTTTATTAACATTTGCAAAACGCCACCATTAGTAGTTACGGCATACAGGACTTCAAAAATTGATAAATATGAAAATAAAATATGATAAAGAAACCGATGTAATGTATATCCGGTTTTCTGATGATGATATTGCAGAATCGGATGAACAAAAGCCGGGTATCATTATCGATTATAATGCAAAAGAAGAGATTGTTGCCATCGAAGTATTAAATGCTTCCAGAAACATGCAATCCCCCAACAGTGTAATTTATGAAGTCGCAGGGTAAGACATCCATCCCCCGGCTCAAAAAGTTTTCAGATAACAGATTTTGACGCAAAGGGTAGTTCGCAAATTACTACTCCACAACTAAGATTCGGGGTAATACCTACTACCACTAAACAAACAACAAAAGAATTCAATAGTATAAGAAATATCCTGGTGATAACAAATAATAAATCATCGGATTAAACAGATTAAGCGGATGCTTTGTCGCTATGCGACAAATAAAAATCCGTTAAATCCGCTAAATCCGATGATAAAAAATTCAGATGCTAAATAAATAACATGAACTTAATCTACGAACAAGAAACATATAAAATTATTGGTGCTGCAATGGAGGTACACAGCACATTGGGTAGTGGGTTTTTAGAAGCAGTTTACCAAGAAGCACTTGCTATAGAGTTTGAAAAAAGAAGTATTCCATTTAAGAAAGAAAAAAGATTAGAGATAAGTTACAAGGATCAAAAATTATCAAAATACTATGAAGCAGATTTCATTTGTTATGATAAAATTATTGTTGAAACTAAAGCCATAAAAGAATTATCTGGGATTGATGAAGCACAGGTTATTAATTACCTTAAAGCAACAGGACTAAAAATAGGATTATTAATAAACTTTGGTGCTGAAAGTTTGGAACATAAGAGATTACTTAGACGGTAATATCAAAAAAAAGTTATCATCGGATTAAACAGATTAAGCGGATGCTTTGTCGCTATGCGACAAATAAAAATCCGTTAAATCCGCTAAATCCGATGACAGAAATTTAGCTGCTATTTAAATAACATGAACTTAATCTACGAACAAGAAACATATAAAATTATTGGCGCTGAAAGTTTGGAGCATAAGAGATTACTTAGGCGGTAATATCAAAAAAAAGTTATCATCGGATTAAACAGATTAAGCGGATGCTTTGTCGCTATGCGACAAATAAAAATCCGTTAAATCCGCTAAATCCGATGACAGAAATTTAGCTGCTATTTAAATA
>CAJVWU010000105.1 GCA_913009755.1 uncultured Bacteroidia bacterium | reverse complement strand
TTCAGGGGATATCATATAAATGTATCTAGGTCGCTAAAGATCACCTGTCTTTTCCCATTTAAATTCTATCAAACAAAAATAGAATTAAATGACCCTTTCTTTTTTAATTTTGTAAACATACGAGGTCAGCTTAAAACAGGCGGATTTCTTTTCCACCTTTCAGCCTGCCCGTCCGGGGTACTGCTTACACAAAAGCCTTCGTTTTCGACCTGAAAGGTGAGGGAACAAGATAATCTGTTTCTTTTGCATTTCCAAAATTCTGTACTACACCCCACCCGGCGAATCCGAAATACAATGGACAGGCACCGACGAAAAACGGCAGCTACCTGCCCGCCGGCATCTACCATATCGTCATGTACATTGACGACATGGAAACGGAAAGTTTGAAGGGGGTGAAAAAATGACAACGTTATTATGTTAAGCCTTTCCCTTTGTCATCGTCGAGATAACATTCGTTTTAAAGGATCAATCAACCAACACCCCTTCATCATATTTCAACACCTTTTCCAGTTTGCCGTTTTCATCATATATCCGGTCTTGTCCGTGTTTCAGGTTGTCTTTATAATTGATTTCCCTTTTCAGTTTCCCGTTGGGCCACCATGCTTTTTGAATGCCGGTTCCATGTACAAAATTGCCTGTGCCGATCACATTGCCCTTCATGTCATAATACAGCCACCGGCCGGTAAAAAAGCCTTTTGAATAATAGCCTTCCACTTTCACGGTTCCGTTGGGATAATAGAGAAAATAGGGGCCGTTGAGGGTGTCGTCAACGTAGGTTTCTTCCAGCACCTTGTTTCCGTTCATGTCGAATGACAGGGCTTTCCCCTCCAGTTTGCCGTTCACATAATCGGATTCCGATTCCGGGTTTCCGTTTTTGTGCCACCGCATGAGATGGCCGTTCAGCACATTTTGGTGATAAAACACTTCCTGTTCTTTAACCCCGTTGTCGTAATACCAGGTGGCTTTCCCTTCCAGTTTTCCATCCTTGTAAGTGAGTTCCGATTGAAGTTTACCATTATCCCAATATTCTTTTTTTGTCCGGGAACAGGCGATAAAAAGCAACAAAGCAACAAAGGAAATAACGGTTATTTGACTGGCGGTTTTCATTTTTCCTGTTTGTTGCCGGGTAACGGGCCGGGCAGTTTGATCAGTTCCAGGTTTTGGTAGCGCAACAGGTTCCAGTAGCTGTTCTCAAAATTTCCGGTATCCTTTATCTTTTCAAAACGGTACCTGGTCATTAACAAATTGAGCGGAACCGCCTGCAGGCAATCGAAAAAACGGTTATCCAGGTTATACAGGGCATACAGAAAATAGCGGGTAACATCATAACCTGTAAATCCGTAAACATCCGGGTCGGTGGCATAATTTTCCCTGAAAGCCCTGACAAAATCCAGGGTTTCCGGTGAATTGTAATCCAGGTAATAAGACGAAAACCAGGTGAGGTTCATGTTGTTTGACTGCCGGTCATCAAGATTGGAAAACCGTTCCACATCCGGCATGCCGACCAGTTGAATATTAAACGTGTCGCGTTGTTCATTCAGCCGGTTCATGGCATCCATCATAAAGGCTTTGCTTTCACCGTACAGGATGACCAGGTTTTTGCGTAACGGGGAAGCATTGTCAAGGAAAGGATGAAGGCTGTCAACAGCATAATTGATCCTGATCAGCGGATTGTCAACCGTCGTGCTGTCCTCTATGGCGGCTTCAATGACATCGGGATAAATTTCCATGCCCTCGTACCTGATTTTTGGCAACGGGGCATTTTTATCATAATCTTCATCATCCACACCACGGTGGGAAACAGCAACAGCAAGGTTATACAGGTCGTTGTTCGACACCTTTACCGTGGATTGAAGCCCTGCTGAAATTTTGTTGGCCAGATTGGTAACCAGGTCTGCATCCTTATAGGCCGTATGCGCTATCAAAAACACTTTATAACCGGGATAATACTGCTTTAGCAGTGCAGGCAACTCATCGGCCTGGAACTGTTTTCCGGGTTTAACTTTTATGGCGGTGGGATAATCTTCAAGAATCTGCTCACGATACGACAGGGGGTTCACAATGGGGATGTTAAAAGTTGCGGCAAACAGGGCCACCTGTGCAAAACTGTAACTGTAAAACGGCCCGATGATCAGGTCCATCGTCTTTAAAACAGGATTTTGCAGCACCCTGGCGGTCTTGGTGAGGTTTTTGTCCACATCATAAACATACAACTGAATGTTCATCCCCATCTCCTTCAGCGAATCCACCGCCATCAAGGCCCCTTCATAAAATTCAATAAACCGGAAAGGTTTAAAGTTGTCCTCTTTTTCAAGCAGGAATTTGCCAACATCAAGGCTATCGGTTTCTTCCATAAAAAACGGTATCATCAGGGCAACCTTGAAAACCTTCTGGGGGTGCGGCTTGATTTTCCTGCACCCTGTAGGCAACGCAGGAGGTTTTTCATATTCTTTTTCAGTTATCCCTCCTGTAGTTTCTTCTTTTTCTTTTTCCTTCAGGTATTTCAGGGCCATTTCCCCGACGGGAACCCTGATACGCTGACCGGCATAAACCCGTTTGCCCAGCGAAGGATTTTCCGAATGTAACCGGCTGAGCGGCACCTTATACATTTTGGCCACCTTGTTGAGTTTTATTTTTTTAGAAGCGACATAAATGATGTACGGCTTTTTAATCTGCGCTTTCGGTATTTTAATCACCTGCCCTATGGACAAAGCCGGTGTGAGTCCGGGATTGGCAGTATAGATATCCTGGATTTCAACACCGTAAAGTCGTGAAATACTGTATAAAGTTTCCCTCTTTTTAACTTTATGTTTATAAAATCCGGGTTGTTGGGCAGCAATCTCTTGTTGCTCTTCCGTCGTTAATCCGGAACCGCCTGCCACTTCGGGTATCCGCAACCGGTCACCGATATTCAGTCCGTTGGCCAGCAACGGGTTTACCGCCCGCAACCGGCCTACCGTAACATTGTACCTTTTGGCAATACTGTATTCCGTTTCCCCGGCGTTTACCACATGCCTGAAACCGGGAATCACTTTCAGTTCGGGGTTAAAACTAATTTCCTCATTTTCCCCTTTACCGGCTATACTTTCCAATCCTGTCAATACGGGGATTTTAATGTATTCCCCGTCGCGGAAGGGTTCCGAAACACCCGGGTTGGCCTGACGGATACTGCTTTCGGGAACATGATATAATGAAGCCAGCCAGCGATAATCCTGATTGTCTTTGGCGAGATGATAAAAAAACGGGAACCCCGTTTTTTTCACCTCCCGGTTCAATTCGGTTTCCTTGTTCACCACAGGTATCCACAACACCTGGTCAACATTAACACCGGCTTTGGCTTCCGGGTTTTCATAATAAATCTCCTCCACACTCATATTGTAAGCTTTGGCAATGGAATAGACGGTCTGGCCTTGTTTTACAAAATGGATATAATACTTTTTGCCATCCCTCTGGTTAATGCTATCGCTGACAAACACCCTGACCTGGGCACTCAGCAAAAGCGATGAAAAAAGTAAAACAAAAACAGGAAGAAACTTTTTCACAGATTAAATGTTTGAAATTAAATCATGTCAAAATTAGGATAAAAGCAAAATGAAAACGACAGTAATGATAATTTTGTTGTAAGGTATCTGCTTTTTGTGATTTGAGGTTTTCCTGTTTTGGGGGATGAGCCGGAAAAAGGTTTTGAGGTTTTAGCTCAGGCTCAAGTCAACCGCGCACAGGGCCTGCGCACAAGACTTGAACGGGGGGAGAAATAAAACTCAAAATTTCTTCGACCCGCTGAAAGCTCCTTCCCGCTTCGCCTGCCCGATAGTCCGTTCAGCGGGTCAGGCACAAACTCCTATTCCCACTCAATGGTTGCCGGCGGTTTGGAACTGATGTCGTAAACCACGCGGTTGACACCTTTTACTTTGTTGATGATGTCGCCGGAAACCTGGGCAAGAAAATCATAAGGGAGTTTGGACCAGTCTGCCGTCATGCCATCGGTAGAGCCTACAGCCCGAAGTGCCACCACATTTTCATAAGTACGTTCATCGCCCATCACCCCCACCGACTGCACCGGGAGCAATACAGCAAAGGCCTGCCATACCTCATCGTACAATCCCATCTCTTTCATGGTGCTGATGTAAATGTGGTCCACCTCCTGCAAAATACGTATCCGCTCCCGGGTAACCTCACCAAGTATCCGGATACCGAGGCCCGGCCCGGGGAAAGGATGACGTCCGATGATGGCTGAAGGCATCCCCAGCGCCCGGCCGATACGCCTGACCTCATCTTTGAAAAGTGAATTCAGCGGTTCCACCACTTTTAACTTCATAAAATCGGGCAACCCCCCCACATTATGGTGGGATTTGATGGTTGCCGACGGGCCGTTGACCGATATTGACTCAATCACATCGGGATAGATCGTGCCCTGCGCCAGCCATTTTACATCTTCAATTAGATGTGCTTCATGATCGAATACTTCAATGAAAGTGTTGCCGATGGCTTTCCGCTTTTTTTCAGGGTTTTCAATACCTTTTAATGCGTCGAGGAAACGGACGGAAGCATCCACGCCCTTAACATTCAGCCCCATATCTTTATAGGAATGGAGCACTTCTTCAAATTCATTTTTTCGGAGCAGCCCGTTGTCAACAAAAATACAATACAGGTTTGTACCAATGGCTTTGTGCAGCAACAGGGCAGCCACCGACGAGTCCACGCCTCCCGACAGGCCAAGTACAACCTTGTCGTTGCCCAGCTTTTCTTCTAATTCCTTTACCGTGGTGTCAATAAACGAATCCGGGGTCCAGTCCTGTGAACAGCCGCAAATATCAACCAGAAAATTTTTCAGCAATTTCGTTCCTTCTTCCGAATGATAAACCTCAGGATGGAACTGAATGCCGTAAGTTTCTTCGCCTTCAATTTTGTACCCTGCCACTTCCACATCCACAGTGCTGGTTATGATCCTGAAATGACCGGGCAATTTAAGGATAGTGTCCCCATGCGACATCCAGACCCGGCTGTTGTCCGAGAGGCCTTTCATCAACAGGCACCGGCGGTCAATATAACCCAGGTTTGCCCTGCCGTATTCCCTGGTATGTGAAGGTTTCACTTCTCCCCCATCATGCTGTGCCATATATTGCGCGCCATAACACACACCCAGTACCGGTATTTTGCCTTTTATACCGGACAGGTCGGGAACAGGGGCTTCTTTATCTCCCACAGAATAAGGGCTGCCCGAGAGGATAACCCCTTTGACGTCGGATGACAATTCCGAAATTTTATTAAACGGATAAATTTCACAATAAACATTCAACTCCCTGACCCTCCGTGCGATCAACTGTGTGTACTGGGAGCCGAAATCGAGAATAATGATGGTTTCCTGCATGGCGGCAAAGATAGATAATTTGAGTGGAATGGTAAAAGACCTTCCAGCGTTCGCAGAACCTGAAAGAGTCTGTCTGTCTATCCATAATAATAACTTGTATTTATTAATCCGTTGACGATTAACATCGTTTGATTTTATCCGGCATGTTCATGTATTTGATTTTTATTGTAGATTGCATAATTAAATTTCTAAACTCATTCCCTATGGCAACTACCAGAAGACGATCAAAAAAGGTTTGGAACAACAATCTGCTTATTTTCCTGGCCCTTATCATTGTGTTGGCCCTTATTTCAATGGTTATGGCTTACTTTATGACGTACCACACAGAAAACAATGAAAAAACAAAATCGCCTGGAAACAAAAGCCTGGTGGTTGTTCCCATTGAAGGCACGTGGGTCAGCAATTACAATGGTACTATGCTCACAATTAAAGGACAGCAAATAACACTGGAACTACCTTCGGTGGATAAGCCGGGCATAATCAAAGGCAAAATTGCCATCGGGAAAAACAGCGTAACCTTCATTTATGAAAACGGGCCGTGTAAAAGTGTTGAAGGCCATTATCAGTATTCTCTTAATGAAAAAGGCGAATTGTTTTTTAAACTGATCGGGGACAATTGCCCTGCCCGCAGGGAAATGATGTCGGCTTCGTGGTTTAAGCTTTGAGATAATCTGCTTTCTTTGCCAGAGGATTACCATGGCAGGGAATAACCCAACCTGGCGGGTCAGTCATTACCGCACAAGTTCTGCTTCATAAACCGATTCATTTCCAACCATGTCAGTAACTTCCAGTTTAAAATGACTGACCCCTTTTTGAATGTGCCCGTCAACAGTATAAACCAAAAGGTTCTTTTTCGGTTCATATTCCATCAAAATCCAGTGGCCGTTCAGCGTGGCACGATAAGTTTTAATCCCGGTTTCCCCGTCCGATATTTTTATTTTTATTGACTTCTGTCGGGCAATATTTTTGCCATTGGCAATATTTACGGGATTTATTTCAGGAGGGACGGTATCGGCCAAAACAACATATTTTCCCAATAAATTGGTTTTTGCCTCTAAGCGATTTCCATCGCGGCTATTGCCCACAAACCAACTCTCCTTATTTTCATTGAGATAGGCAATATACAATTGGTCAGCATAGCTCAACGTATCGGCCCCGGATTTTATGGAAATGGAAAATGACTTCTGAACCGGCATAAACCGGTTGTGAACCTTATAAACGGGCGAAACCATTGTGCTGTCGCCTGCAACCGAATCAAACCGGAAATAAAAGGAACGGTAAAAAGCATTGGCAGGAAAATCAAGAGTGATGTTCCCGGATTCAAAATGGTGTTTTTTACTGAAATCAAAATAAACCCCTTTCTGAATGGCATCTGTTTTTTTTTCATCCGGTGTAACCGACGTCACGGAAAAAAGGCTGAACTGAAGTGACGCCGTATTTTGGTAAACATCAGTAACCCTGAAAACAACCGCATGTCGGCTGCTGTCAGCGAAATGAAAGATGCCGTTATGGTTCACGTTGCGATAAATAAACAGGCGGTTGTTTGTATCCACCTGCGTCCTGATCACTTTCCGTCCTTCTTTTTTATAATATCCGTAATCAATCAGGCTGTTTACATAGCGTGTTGTGGAAAACGAAAGTTCATCCATTTCCAATCCGAAAACCTGCGATGTGTCAAGCCAGACTTTCAGGTTGTATATCCCGTTGTGGTTTGGAATATCATCCATGGGATCGTACGCCCTGATGCCCAGCGAAATGTTCCCGCTTACGGTAATCCGGGGGTGTCCTTCCAGATATTGCTTCACCCCTTTTCCACGAACCGTATAAAACACGGTATCGTTTTTCCCGTTAATGCGCGACTTGCTGTCAACAGGATAAATGACCAGTTCCTGTATCCTCGGGGCATAAGAATCGGCAACATAAATATTTTTAAAAAGCAAAGGGTTGACCGGATGTTGCGATGCCTCTTTCCTGATCTCAAAATGGAGGTGTGGAGCCGAAGAACTTCCCGTATTGCCCGACCAGGCAACCACCTCCCCTTTTTTCACTTTGAATTCATCTTTTTTCGGAAAAACCTCAACGGTAAAGCTCTCTTTTTTGTATTGGAAATCTTTTACAAACCGCTGAATGGGATCGTTAAACCGTTGCAAATGGCCGTAAACCGAAACATAGCCGTTGGGGTGGGTGATATACAATGCCTTACCATAACCACCGTTTGAAACCCTGATACGTGAAACATATCCGTCCGCTACCGCATAAACCGGTTCCCCTTCCCTCCCTTTTGTCTTGATATCAATGCCGGCATGAAAATGGTTTGAACGCAACTCACCAAATGTTCCCGAAAGGTAAAGCTGATAATCGAGTGGTGGCCTGAAATAGCCGGAAGTATATTTTACGTTCTGTGACAATAAGTTGACAGGCAAAACGCACAGGGCCGCAAGGAATAATAAGATAATAAAAAGAAATTTATACTTGTTTGTCATAGGTATTTTCAAAAAGGGGCAAATTTAAATTTTATCACGGTAAATATCCAGCTTTTTTAACAATACGAAAGTGAGGAAGGCCAATTATTTATTATCCATTTCTGTAGACAATTCCTTTGAATTGTGTCCGCTATATTCCGAAATATAGGGGATCGTGGCATTTTTATATTTATACAACAATATCTCCATTTGCATATTTCGCATAGTTTTATAAGGCCCTTTACCAATTGTCATATTAATCAACCACGTTGGAATATTGCCTCCCGGATCAATATACAATTCATATTCAACACGGACCAGACCTTCTATTTCAGGAGTTAAACGCCAAACAGCCCTGAAATTTTTTAACCTGATATAATCTTCCGTTTCCTTGATATAATCAGGTTTTGATTCCGAAATAATATCCACTTCTTTCGTAATTGAATCTTGTGAAATATGGACAAGGGCAATGAAGTCACGATCTGAAACCGGCCACGGCAAATCGGTTTGCCCATAACAAACAGTTGTAGATTTATCTATCCGCTTTAGCACTTTCGAAGTCTTGTTTGCATATACCCAATTAAGATGATTTGGTGTATCATCTATCAACGTTACAACCGAAGAAAGGGAAGTATGCAAATACATTATCGTTTTGACCATTTTTATGTGAGATTCGTTATGTTTTTTGGTATATACCAAAATCCCATTTCCATTTTTGATCAATTTCCATCCTTCCTGGCTTTTGGCCAGATAAACAGAACTTGTAAGAAATAACAAGACGATAAAAATATGCTTTCTCAAGAACGGTTCTTTTAATTTGATTTACTTTTTTTAAAAACAATAAATCAGATAATTTATTGCACATTCAAGGTGTATATTTCGATGCCCTGCACCTCGCGATTTATCGGATTGGTTTTTTACAAAAATATTTCATTGGAAAACCTGAATCACTGACTTTTTTTATAATTTTATTACAGAGACTTTAAAACAACTTCACTTAATAAAAATGATATTTTTGCGTTATGAGTTAAAAACATATTACGGTTATGAAAAAAATATTTTTTCTTTTCGTCTTAATACTGACAGGATTGGTCCTGATGCCGGGCTGCAAAAAAAAGGGCGACACCAATAATCCTTTTATTGTCATCCTGGGAAGCAATCCTTTGACCTGGGAAATAGATGTACCTTATGCTGACCCCGGCGCTGAAGCTTATGACATTACGGAAGCGGGTGATACGGTGGACATTTCTTCCCGTCTTGAAACCACATCGAACGTAAACGTAAAGGTTGCCGGCGACTATTCGGTAAAATACAACGTAAGTGACGAAGCCGGGAACCAGGCAGATACAAAAACAAGGGACGTCAATGTGATACTGACCAAATCATTCCGATAAAAACCGGCAGGCAATGATTACAGCATGACAGGTAGCCCCACACAACAACAAAAAATATGCTTCATTGTTAACCCTGTTGCAGGGCGAAGAAAGAAAACCGGTATTGAGACGATCATCCGGCAGAATATTAATTCTGCAAAATTTCAATACGATATTCGTTTAACAAAACACGCCGGCCATGCCGGCGAACTGAGCCGGGATGCCGTACGCCAGCATTTTGACATCATTGTTGCCGTGGGTGGCGATGGCACCATTAATGAAGTGGCAACAGCGTTGATCGGAAAAAAAGTTATTCTTGGTATCGTACCCCTTGGGTCGGGCAACGGACTGGCCCGCCACCTGGGAATTCCCCGTACCGTTTCCCGTGCAATACGGTTGATAAACCGGGCGCAACACACCCTGATAGACACTGCTGCAATAAACAACCGGCCATTTGTCAGCATTGCCGGTATTGGCTTTGATGCCATGGTCGCTAAAGAGTTTAAAAACAACCACAAACGCGGGTTCCTCAGTTATTTCAATATTATCCGCAACCGTTTCATCCCCTATAAACCCAAAAAGTATTCACTGATCTTCGACGAAGGCATAAAACTTAAAGTACGTGCTTTTTTCATTTCATTTGCTAATTCCAACCAGTTTGGCTACAACACCACCATAGCCCCCAATGCCAAACTGAACGATGGCAAACTCGATATTTGCATTGTGAAAAAACCCAAAATATTTGAATTGCCGCTCATTGTAAACCTGTTGCTTTTAAAACAAATTGACCGCGCCCCCGGTGTAACCATCATCCAAAGCAAAGGGCTGACGGTCAAACGAAAAAAAGTGCACCCTGTTAACGTGGACGGGGAAGCGGTCATGATGAAAAAGAAATTACGTTTTGATATCCATCCATTATCATTAAAAGTTATCATCTCGAAAAATGAATAAAAAACAAAGAAATTCACGTATCATTTATTCCACCCATCCTGATTTTGTTTATGATGATGAAAACGAAACTGTTGAAACACCCGAACCGGATAAACAGAAATTAATTATCAGATTAGACCGTAAACAGCGACGTGGGAAAAAGGTTACCCTTATAGAAGGTTTCCTGGGCAATGACAATGATTTGAAAGACCTGGCCAAAACCCTTAAAACAAAATGCGGGGTTGGTGGGTCGGCAAAAGACGGGGAAATTCTCATCCAGGGCAATTTCAGGAAAAAAACGGAGCAAATACTGTCCGGCATGGGATACAACTGTAAAATTTCGGGGGTTTAATTTTAAGGGACATAAAGATATTGTCATGATGAAAAAGCTCATTTTCCCCCCCAAAAAAAAAAAATCAACTCATCTAAATAATTACACGGATTTGTAAAATGAAAATATCTGTTACTACTCAGCAGCGAAATTAACAATAAATTGTGAATGAATTTTGCAAACTGGATAAAAAGGGGGCAAAAAAGAAAGTTTCTTTGAACTATCGAAGAGACAATCACCATACCGAAAAGAGAATA
>CAJVWU010000104.1 GCA_913009755.1 uncultured Bacteroidia bacterium | reverse complement strand
AGGGGATATCATATAAATGTATCTAGGTCGCTAAAGATCACCTGTCTTTTCCCATTTAAATTCTATCAAACAAAAATAGAATTAAATGACCCTTTCTTTTTTAATTTTGTAAACATACGAGGTCGCTAACATTGGTAAAACTAAATATTCAGGTATCTTTTTTCGGGCAACCTTTCAGGTCTCTGCCCACAGGCCGGCTTCGACCTAAAAGGTTTTGCACCCCCAGACCTTTCAATTGGCGCCGGAATTCGGAGCAAGGCGGAGAAGAACGGCCTCTTGAAAGTGTTATTTTTCTAACACTTCAGAAATAAAACAATAGAATTATCGTATTTTTACCCCATGTATTTCATCGGGGAATTAAACATCAAAATTCGCTGTAAATGAAAGATTGTACATTATGGAAAAAGAACGGCTTTTCAAAGAATTTCCCCCGGTGACAACCGAAGCCTGGAAAAAGAAGATCATCGCCGACCTGAAAGGGGCCGCTTACAACAAAAATCTTGTGTGGAAAACTGCTGAAGGCTTTGATGTTGAACCCTTTTACCGGCGTGAAGACATAGAAAACCTTGGGCATCCGGATACTTTTCCCGGTAGTTTTCCCTTTACACGCGGCAGTCAAATAAAAGGCAATACCTGGAAGGTACGTCAGGACATTCAGGTCGCTGATTTTACTGCAGCAAACCAAAAAAGCCTTAACCTGTTATCAAAAGGGGTAAATTCCGTCGGGTTTCATTTTGCTCCGGATTACAGGCCAAAAGTTGAAGATATTGAAAGATTATTGCAAGACATTGACGGCAACACAACCGAACTCAATTTCAGCACACAATTCCCGGTGGAAATGATCACCGCCCTGGAAAAAGTGGCCAAAAAACATAACCGGAAGGTCGGTAAAATAAAAGGTTCCCTTGATTTTGATCCGCTCGGTTATTTCAGCCGGCATGGAAAATTTTACAATTCAAAAGAAGAAGATTTTAATTTGCTTGAACAACTGGTAAATAAATCATCATCCCTTTCCGGTTTTCATGTCATAACCGTTGAAGCCACACTGTTTGCCAATGCCGGCGCAGGGATTGTCAGCCAGCTTGCCTATGCCCTTTCAAAAGGTGCCGGCTACCTGACTTATCTGACAAATGCCGGATTGGATGCCGGTCAGGTGGCCTCACGCATTCGCTTTCAATTTGCCGTGGGTTCCGGCTATTTTATGGAAATAGCCAAATTCAGGGCTGCCCGTCACTTATGGGCACACATCGTAAATGCTTTTGGAGTTACGGAAGCCGGCAGTCAGGCCATGTACATCCACTGTGTGAATTCAAGGTGGAACAAAACGTTGTATGACCCTTATGTGAACATGTTGCGTACCACTACCGAGACCATGTCATCGCTTATTGCCGGGGTTGATTCCATGGAAGTGCTGCCTTTTGATGAAGTTTTCGAAAAGCCCACCCCCTTTGCCGAACGTATTGCCCGGAACCAGCAGCTTATTTTGAAATACGAATCTTATTTTGACAAGGTAAACGATCCGGCAGCCGGCTCTTATTACGTGGAAGAATTAACCGATAAACTGATCCGGGAAGCGTGGAAACTATTCCTTGAAACTGATGAAAAAGGGGGATACCTGAAAGCATTTGAACAAGGATTTATTCACCAACGGGTGGAAGATGAAGCGCAACAAAAAATCAGGGGGATTGAGCAACTCAAACGGGTTTTACTGGGCACAAACCAGTATCCCAACACCAATGAACATATTGAGAATGCTGACATCTCCCCGGCTTCGGCAAAACCGGAAACCGACAGCATCAAAACTTTAAAACCTTTCCGCGGCGCTATCCCCTTTGAGCAGTTGCGGTTAAAAACCGACCGGTTTGCCCGAAGCAATCCCCGCCCGGTTGTCTGGATGCTGACTTATGGTAAACTGGCCATGCGGAATGCCCGTGCCCAATTTGCAGGTAACTTTTTCGGATGCGCCGGATTTGAGATTGTCAACAACCCCGGCTTCGAGACCATTGAAAAAGGAATTGAAGCTGCTGAAAAGGACAATCCGGATATCCTGGTGATCTGTAGCCCGGATGAGGAATACGGCAACATTGCCCTGCCCGTTTTCCATGCCTTGAAAGATAAAATGATCGTAGTACTGGCCGGTTATCCGGAAAAAGTTGTTGAACACCTGAAACAGGAAGGCATGGAACATTTTATTCATGCCAAATCAAATGTGCCGGAAGAGTTGAAAAAATATCAGCAGTTGCTTAAAATCAAATAACAACTTGACATCACAAATTGTGACCTTAAATAAAAAAATGGACGAAGTAATCCTATATAACGAAGAAAAAATCGCTTCACTGATCTATATTATCCGGGGAAAAAGAGTAATGACAGATTCTGATTTGGCGAAGATATATAATGTGGAAACCAGAACTTTAAACCAGGCAGTATCCCGAAATAAAGAACGCTTTCCGAAAGATTTTATGTTTCAATTATCAAAAACTGAATTCGAGAACTTGAAATCACAATCTGTGATGTCAAGTTGGGGAGGCAGAAGATCTGTGCCTTTTGCCTTCACCGAACATGGCTCATTAATGTTGGCATCTGTATTAAGAAGTGAAACAGCCATTAAAGCCAGCATCAGTATTGTAAGAGCATTTGTTAAACTGCGTGAAATACTGGCATCCAATAAAGAACTGGCCAATAAAATTGCAAAAATGGAAAACCGATATGATAAACAGTTCAAAGTTGTATTTTCTGCAATACGGCAATTGATGGAAGAACCGAAAAAACCGGATAAAAAACCATTAGGTTATCAATACAAAAACAGAAAATAATACCCTGAAATATGAAACCGGATTTTAAAAAAACAGACATCAATGAACAACCGGAAAACCTGCCCGGTCCGGCAGAATGGGAAGTGGGGAATGACATCCGTCCCGAGTGGGAAACGCCCGAACATATTTCCGTAAAACCGGTCTATACACGGCAGGAATGGGAAGACATGGAGCATCTGGATTATGCCGCCGGATTGCCGCCTTTCCTGCGGGGGCCCTATTCTACCATGTATGCCACCCGTCCCTGGACCATCAGGCAATATGCCGGATTTTCCACGGCAGAAGAGTCCAATGCCTTTTATCGTCGCAACCTCGCTGCCGGGCAAAAAGGATTGTCCGTGGCATTCGACCTGGCCACACACCGCGGATACGATTCGGACCACGAACGGGTTGAAGGTGACGTAGGCAAAGCCGGTGTTGCCATTGATTCGGTGCTGGACATGAAAATCCTTTTTGATGAAATCCCGCTGGATAAGATTTCCGTTTCAATGACCATGAACGGTGCCGTGTTGCCGGTGATGGCCTTTTATATTGTCACGGCACTGGAGCAGGGGGCGAAGCTCAGTGAACTATCGGGCACAATCCAAAATGACATCCTGAAAGAGTTCATGGTTCGCAACACTTACATTTATCCCCCGGAACCTTCCATGCGAATCATTTCGGATATTTTTGAATACACTGCTCAGAAGATGCCCAAATTCAATTCCATTTCCATTTCGGGATATCATATCCAGGAAGCCGGCGCCACTGCCGACATCGAATTGGCTTATACACTGGCTGACGGATTGGATTACATCCGCACGGGATTGAAAGCCGGGTTGAAGATTGATGACTTTGCTCCGCGCCTCTCCTTTTTCTGGGGGCTGGGCATGAACCATTTCATGGAAATTGCCAAGTTACGGGCTGCCCGTATGTTGTGGGCCAAAATCGTGAAGCAATTCAACCCGTCCAATCCCAAATCGCCGGCATTGCGCACCCACACCCAGACATCGGGCTGGAGCCTTACCGAGCAGGACCCTTTCAATAACGTAGCCCGTACCTGCATCGAAGCCATGGGTGCAATTCTGGGACATACGCAGTCGTTACATACCAATGCACTGGATGAAGCCATTGCCCTGCCTACGGATTTTTCGGCCCGCATTGCCCGCAACACACAGATTTATCTTCAGTATGAAACCGATATCTGCCGCTCGGTTGACCCGTGGGCCGGATCATATTATGTGGAAAAGCTGACCCATGACATTGCTCATAAAGCCTGGGAACACATCCGGGAAATTGAAGAAATGGGTGGCATGTCCAAAGCCATCGAAACCGGACTGCCCAAAATGCGCATTGAAGAAGCCGCTGCGCGAAAACAAGCCCGTATTGACGCGCATAAAGACATAATCGTGGGGGTGAACAAGTTCAGGTTGGAAAAAGAAGACCCTATCGAAACCCTGGAAGTGGACAATTCGGCTGTCCGCGAATCCCAGCTCAAACGGCTTGCCCGGTTGAAAGCCAACCGTAACAATGCAGCGGTTCAAAAAGCACTGGAAGCCATCACGGAAGCCTGTAAAACCGGAAACGGTAACCTGTTGGAACTGGCCGTGGATGCTGCTGCAAAAAGGGCAAGCCTCGGAGAGATATCATCTGCCTGCGAAAAAATATTTGGCAGATACAAAGCGGTGATCCGGTCAATATCTGGTATCTATTCATCCGAAGCCGGAACAGAAAGTTCTTTTTTGGAAGCCCGTAAACTGGCCGATGAATTTGCCGCAATGGAAGGCAGGCGTCCCCGCATCATGGTTGCCAAAATGGGACAGGACGGCCATGACCGCGGTGCCAAAGTGGTTTCCACCGGATATGCCGATATTGGTTTTGATGTGGATATCGGCCCTTTGTTCCAGACTCCTGCAGAAGCAGCCCGCCAGGCCGTGGAAAACGATGTGCATATTCTTGGCATTTCCAGTCTGGCGGCAGGCCATAAAACACTCGTTCCTCAGGTGATCAACGAATTAAAGAAATACGGCCGCGAAGACATCATGGTCATTGTGGGCGGTGTCATCCCTCCCCAGGATTATCAGTTTCTTTACGATGCCGGTGTTGTCGCCATCTTTGGCCCGGGGACCGTGATTTCGGAAGCCGGGATAAAAATGCTCGAACTTTTGATTCAAGCCCGCAAGACCAATGATTGACCATTGAACAGGGAAAATGAAACGGATCAATCCCCAACATCACCCTTTTCTGATAAAAGAACGGCAACAAACCTTGTTCCGGGGAATTGCGCCATGATAATGATGGCAATGGAAGCAATGGGTATTGAAAGGATCATTCCCACAACACCCCAGATGCTGCCCCAGAAAGCCAGGGCAATAAGCACAGTCAGCGGGCTGATATTAAGGCTTTTCCCCATTAATTTTGGCTGCACAAAACTACCCAGTATTATCTGAATGATTTCCAGAACCACAAAAACGGTTAAAAAGTCCAAAAAACTGCCTAACTGAAAAATAGCCAGCACTGCAGGCAAAAGTGATGAAATAAAGGGGCCGATATAAGGAATAAAGTTCAGAATAAAAATCAGAAAAGCCCATAAAACAGGAAAATCAACCCCCATGATCACCAAGGCAATGTAGCTGATAAAAGCCGTGAGAAAACTAATGAGCAGCATGGAAAACATATAGGCCTGTATGGATTTATCAATCTTACCGACAAGATTTTTAAATTCCTGGTATTGTTTCCCTTTTCCCGGAAATAATCCCTCAACTTTCAAATGGGCAATCGCTTCTTCAAGCAACATAAAGATCACATAAACCAACACCACCATAAAGCCTGTAAAAAAAGAAGATAGGGAATTTACAATATTGGTTGCTATTCCCGCTATATTTATTTTAGCAACCGATTGCCTTACATAATCCATTATTTTCGGATTATTAAAAACAGTGCTTAGTTTTGAAACCAGGTTGTCAATTTTTTCACGGTACTGCGGAGCAACATCGTTAAACTGTTCAATATTCATGCTGATCAACTGGAATATGCCGATAAAAATCAAAGTAATGATCAGAAAGGCCAGTAAACCCCTGAGCCAGGTCGGCATGGACTTTCCCCTGAATTTAATCCTCCCCAACGCCCTTTTCAACTCTTTAATTATATACCAGATCATCAGGGCAAAAACAAAAGGTTTTAGAATATTTTCAAAATAAATCAGGAATAACACGGACAGGGCAGCAAGTGAAAAAGAATAAAACGCAATTTTAAGCCCGGGATTTATCTGATCAATATTATTCATGTTCATTGAAAGATGGTTTTTGTCGTTTAATTAAAAATCAGAAGATACGGGGGGTAAAGGTAAATCTATTTTAATGAATAACTCATTACTTAAAAACAGAACAATACATGATTGTCATTTCCATTTTCCCCGGGGGCCAACGATACTTAATCTGCCGGATGACTATTCAGATAATCCAATAATAATTGTTGTTCAATAGTAAAAAAATGATAAGCAACCCGTTAGCAACTAATCCGTAACGGGTATCGGGCAATCCGGTAATACAAAGAATTATGGAGACCCCCGTAATATACCAGATATATATGCTCCAAATAACCACGCCGGTCAACAGGTCATAACCGATGTAACCGAAAGCAAATGCCGTGAGCAGATAGAAAAATCCAACCAACCGGATTCCGTCTTCCCCCATTTCCAGGTTGCCGGGATACAAAGTGGTTTTGTGTTGAATGCTCTTATCTTTTAATAACCTCCAGTAAACCAAGAAGCCAACAAGGTGTGCGAAACCGTGAATGAAAAGAAAAATGGCAAGGGCGGTTTTCATATCAGCATTTTGTACGTAAAATGATTAATTGGGTTTCCTTAAAAATAATTCGATTATCAAAATTAATAAAATGAGCATTTGGAGAAGTTGTTTCCTTACAAGTAATAACAGAAGTTGACTATGAATAATTTTTTTGGATATTTGCACCCGTTAAACAGAAATATTAAAATCAAAATACAATGGAAGATCACAACGAAAAAAAATGCTTGTTCTGTAAGCGCAATGAGGATCAGATACCTTTAGTTCAGATTGATTATAAAGGAAGTATCTATTATATATGTCCACAACATATTCCGGTTTTGATCCATGAGCCCACTCAACTGGAAGGCATGCTGCCCGGTGCCGAAAACATGCAGGCGGGGTAAGAGAGCGAGAAGTTTTGCGGGATGAATGATGGTTATAGGTAAAACGTTGAAGGCTGAAGACTGTTGACTGCCGACTGCCGACTGTTGACTGCCGACTGTTGACTGCCGACTGAAGACTATTTTTCTACATTTCGCCCTCTCCCACATTTTCCATGGAATTATTTTCCCGTTTTGTGGGCTTAAAATTATTAAACCGGTACGAGAGGGTAATTGTAACTGTTGGTGATTTGGGTTGATAATTGGTATGGGAATAAAAAAATTTGCCTTCCGAAATAAATTCACGTTTGGCCGTGCCGAAAATGTTGCGTACCTGCAAATTAGCTGAGAGGGAACGGTTAAGGAAACTTGTTTTTAGAGCGGCATCAACAGAATAATACCCTTCGCTGGTACCCTGTGCCGTTACCGTAGCACTGTTGTAACGGCTGCTCAACTGGAACTGTCCGTTTTTCCATAACCTAAAGGTGTTATTCAACCTTGTGTTCCAGTTGGTGGATGTTCTTTCAAAGGGTTGTTCATAAAGTGTTCCTTTCAGTTTATAATTGTAAAAATCGCCGCTCAGGTTTAAATCCCACCATTTGGTAACACCCAGGTTGAGCATCACTTCAACGCCCAGTGAATAATCACGGCCTACATTTTCAAATGTATGCAACATCACCGTTTCACTATAAACACTGGAAACCCGCTCCACTTTATTGTGGGTTACACGGTAATAAATTTCAACTGAAACAAAATTGTCCCCAAAATTTTTCAGGTAGCTCATTTCATACGAATCGGTATATTCCGGTTTCAGGTCGGGATTCCCTTTTCTCACATTATAAGCATCCTGCCAGGTGATGAAAGGCTCCAGTTGCCATCCCCTCGAACGTTGAATACGCCGCGAATAGCTGGTCATCAACTGTTGTTCGGAAGGAAGCTGGTAGGACAAGTGAACGGTTGGGAAAAAATCCCACCGGTTAAAGATAAAATCGTCTTCTCCGCTCATGGAAATAGTACGGTCGGTATATTCAACACGCAATCCGGCCTGATAGCCCAATTTGTTTTTCGTGCCGGCAAATAAGGCATACCATGCATAAATATTTCGCACATATTTTGTTTCGTGATAAAATTCAGGCGCAAATTCCAGGTCACCGTTTACGTGATTATAAAGATATAATCCGGTTACATCGGTACTTTTCCCGTTCCGGCTCTGAAAACCGGACTCAAACTTATTGTTTTTTCCAATGGGCAGGGTGTAGTCCAGTTTCAGGCGAAGCACGGCTGAAGGCCCGCTTTCCACATTTTTCTTGCCCCCGATCAAAGTATCGGAAAGCGCACGTAACTCATTGATCGTATATTCATCATTGTTTCGGTATTGATAATTGGCTTCCGCTTCTATCTTGTGTTCGGCCGGTTTTTGGTGCATTTGTCCTTTCGGGCCTTTTGGTTTTTCTTCTTTTTTGTTGTTGTTGCCAAAAATATGCTGATAGACCCCGTTGATACTGTAATAAACACCGCCGAGTTTTGTATTGTCAAAGCTGTTGTACGAAAAAACATCGCCCCCGGGCACTGTCCAGTCATTATAGCGTAAAGTTGCATCGCGGAGCATATTCCAATTACCATACTTTCCGCTCAAGGAGGCATAATCTTTTTTTGTTGCATTAAACTCAATACCTCCACGAATACCGTAATTGTTAAAACTACGTTTATGATCGCCATAAAAGTTCACAAAAAAAGTAGTGTCGTTGCCATAAGTTTCACGTTCACTTTTTATTGTACCGGGGCGCGGACGTGTATTGTAATTTCCGCCAAGAAAAAAGTTAAATTTATTTACGCGATAATTTATCAGCAGATCACCACCATACCGGCCATACGTCCCGGCATTCAGGTTGATGTTGCCACTTAGCCCTTCCAGATGGTTTTTTTTGGTCACAATATTAATGATGCCCGTTGCCCCGTCAGGTTCATATTTCACCGACGGGTTGGTGATGATCTCAATATCCTGAATGCTGGATGAAGGGATCTGCCGAAGCACATCGCTGGGTTCAAGGATGGTTGGTTTTCCGTCAATCAGGACCGTAAAACCGCTGCTGCCGCGAAGGGTTACGTTTCCTTCCACATCCACCTGTACCGAAGGGACGTTTTCAAGCACATCAATGGCCGTCCCCCCGGCGGATGTCAACTGTTTGTCAACCCTGATCACTTTCTTGTCAATCTTATATTCAATGGGCGACTGTTTGCCTACGACCTCAACTTCTTTCAGGTTTTTCGAATTTGCTTTGAAATAAAAATTACCGAGTTGAATATTCCGCGGTTCATTGCCAACATTAAACACTTCCGACTTTATCGCTTTGAGGCCGATAAAAGAAATGGCAAGATAATATTTCCCCGGTGCGGGCAGATCAATCCTGAAATGGCCAAGATAATCGGTTACCGTTCCTGTGACCAACTTGTTATCAGCATAGGCATAAAGGGCAACCGTGGCATATTCAACCGGTTCTTTAGTTTTGGCATCCAGTACAACTCCTTTTATCTTCCCTTTGGGTGGGACAATTTCACCCTCTGCAAAACCAAAAGTTGTAGAAAAGATAAAAAATAATGTCAACACAAAAATCTTCCTCATTCCCTTCTTCATAAAAATTGTGCAAAGATTAATCTTTTAAAGGCTTTGACAATCTGTTTAACCAGATTATTCCTTTTGGTTAATAAAAAGTTAACAAGATTTAGGATTTCTGCTTCAATGGTTCGACTGCTTGCCTGTTCGACTGCCAAAATGCCGATAAAAGATTGCAGACTGTTTGATTATTCGAATATTCTCTTTTCAGGAAATCCTCTTCAGCAAATTGACCTCTTTTAGTTCAAGGTGCCGCCATTTACCGCGGGGAATGTCTTTTTTTGTAAGGCCGGCAAAAAACACACGGTCGAGTTTAACCACCTTGTAACCAAGCGTTTCAAAGATTCGTCTTACAATCCGGTTTCGGCCCGAGTGCAGTTCGATGCCGATTTCCCGCTTTCCGGAAGTTCCTTCCACATAAGAGATTTTGTCGGGCTGGATAAAACCATCATCCAGATGAATCCCTTTGGCAATATCAATTATATCTTTTTTTGCGAGCGCCTTGTCCAAAACAACATGATAAATTTTCTTGATGCGGAGTTTGGGATGGGTAAGTTTTTTGGCCATTTCACCATCATTGGTAAAAAGCAACAGTCCGGTAGTGTTGCGGTCGAGGCGGCCTACAGGATAAATTCTTTCGCGACAGGCTTTTTCAACCAGGATCATCACGGTTCTCCGGTTTTGCGGGTCGTCGGAAGTAGTGATAAAGTCTTTGGGCTTATTCAGCAGGACATATTGCAGTTTTTCCCTTTTTAAGGTTTCGCCACCATATTGTACTTTGTCAGTCCGGCTGACTTTTGTTCCCAGTTGTGTAACTGTTTTACCGTTTATTTTCACTACCCCGCTTTCGATCAGTTTATCGGCTTCCCTGCGGCTACATATACCGGCATCGGCCAGGTATTTATTTAGCCTGATCAGATCCCCGGAGTCGGATTGGCTATTTGTTTTTTTTCCTCTCCGCAGGTTTTCAGGTTTGCCGGTTTGCCGGTACGATCGTTTCCGTGGTTCAGGTTTTGGTTTTCTATGTTGAGGTTTCCCGGGCATCAGTGAATAATTTGATTGATTGATAAAAAAATTCCGGTTGCAAAATTAATCAAAGGAACTTTGCCCGGTACCTTATCTGGGCTAATTCCTATTTTGATGCGCTGGTTATCTTTGCCAGATGGAAAATTCATTAATTAAACTATTAGTACCGGATTACATATTATCACATTTTGAGTATGAATACTGGGAAGAGGTAAGCGGGGTGA
>CAJVWU010000103.1 GCA_913009755.1 uncultured Bacteroidia bacterium | reverse complement strand
GAATCAAAAAGTGTTTTGATCTTCAAGACTTTCTGCGTCTGCAAACTGTCTTGTGCCTGTGTTATCAGGGGGATTAATAATAGAAAGAGTATCATTTTTTTTATCATAATTTACCTCCTTTTATATACTTGTTCATTCTTTTCAATATATAATGTTAAACTTTGATTGTTTTCATATTTTATGTTTCCGGTTTATAACAACATCATATTGTAAGCAAGTATTTACTTGCAAATATACAGCCGTTTTTTTATTTGTCAAGCATTTCTCAAATTATTTTTAACAATTTTAACATAATAATACTTGACATGCATAGCTTATTTGTTGTATATTTGCAATGCGTGCATAATATTATATCCCATGAATATTCAGAAAACCGTTGATTATCACCTGAATTCAACAGTGTTTGCCATGCGCAGAATGTATAATCTGCTGGCTTCTCAAAACGGCATTACCCAGGGAATAGGTTACGCCCTGACTTATATTGGAAAGGAAGGGATACCGGCTACAAAAATTGCCCCTTTAATGGGGATGACCAGTTCGAGCCTGAGCCGTTTGCTCAAAAATATGGAAGATTCCGCTCTTATTTACCGTAAACCCGACACAGAAGACAAACGGGTCGTCAGGATTTTTCTCACCGAAAAAGGGGTCAAATTAAAAGAAAAAGTCAAACACGAAGTCTTCCGTTTTAATAAGGTACTTTTCGAAAAAATCAGTGCTGATGACCTTGAAACTTTCATCAGGGTGAATAATATAATAAAAGAACAGGTAATAAATGAGGTTGCCGATTTCCAGAAAAAAATAAAATTAACCATTTAAATAAACCGTTTATGATCAGAAGAGTAAAAAAAGTAGCTGTTCTCGGTTCCGGGGTTATGGGTTCCGGAATTGCCTGTCATTTTGCCAACATCGGCGCCCAGGTGTTATTGATTGACATTGTGCCGCACGAGATGAATGACAAAGAAAAAGCTGCCGGGCTTACGCCCGATGACAAAGTGGTAAGAAACCGGATCGTCAACGATTCGCTGCGTGCCGCTCTAAAATCAAAACCATCCCCCATTTACAAACAATCGTTTGCCAAACGGATTACGACCGGAAATTTTGATGACGACCTACCGAAAATTAAAGATTATGACTGGGTTATCGAAGTTGTTGTTGAACGCCTCGACATCAAGCAATCAGTCTTTGAAAAGGTTGACAAATACCGGAAACCCGGTACGTTGGTCACAACCAATACATCCGGAATTTCGGTGGAGGCCATGATAGAAGGCCGGAGTGAAGATTTCCAAAAACACTTTTGCGGAACACACTTTTTCAACCCGCCACGTTATTTGCAACTGTTTGAAATTATCCCGACCGGCAAAACCGACCCCGGTGTCCTGGACTTCCTTTCGGATTACGCCGATCGGTTCCTCGGAAAAACTCCGGTGCTTGCCAAAAACACACCGGCATTTATTGCCAACCGGGTGGGTACCTTTTCCATTATGGAATTGCTGAACAACGTGAAAAATATGGATTTCACCATTCCGGAACTGGACAAACTTACCGGACCGGTTATCGGCAGGGCCAAATCGGCTACCTTCCGAACTGCTGATGTGGTAGGCCTTGACACGCTGGCCCATGTTGCAAAAAACATTCAGGACACCACAAAAGATGAAGCCAACGACGTTTTCGGAATACCCGGTTATCTTCAAAAAATGCTGGACAACAAATGGCTTGGCTCCAAAACAAAGCAGGGTTTTTATAAAAAGGAGGTACAGGACGGAAAGAAAAAATTCCTGTCACTTGATATTAACACTCTGGAATATGTAGAAGCCCCAAAACCCAAGTTCCCGGTATTTGAAAAAACCAAAGGTGTTGACGACTTGCGAAAACGGATACCCATTCTTTTTACCGATAAAACCAGGGTGGGTGAATTTTACAGAAACTCATTTTACAGTTTGTTCAGGTTTGCTTCAAACCGGATTCCCGAGATCAGTGATGAAATTTACAAAGTTGATGATGCCCTGAACGCAGGATTCGGCTGGAAACTGGGCCCATTCCAGACCTGGGATGCCGTGGATGTGCCCAACACGGTGAAAGCCATGGAAGAAGCCGGGATGAAACCGGCCCAATGGGTTTACGATATGCTGGATGCAGGAATCTCCTCTTTTTACAAGGTGGAAAACGGCCTGAAATACTTTTATGATATTCCTTCAAAATCATACAAAGTCATTCCCGGACAGGAAGGACGGCTTTCACTGGAAGTCCTGCGCGAAACCAATGTGTTATGGGAAAACAGTGACGTTACTGTTTTTGATTTGGGTGACGGAGTGCTCAATGTGGAATTTCATACTAAAATGAACACCATCGGACAGGGTGTCCTGGAAGGACTGAACAAAGCCGTTGATATGGCCGAAAGCGATTATGCAGCCCTGATTATTTCCAACGAAGGTGAACATTTTTCGGCCGGTGCCAATGTGGGCATGATTTATATGCTGGCCATCGAACAGGAATGGGAAGACCTCAACCTGGCCGTGCAATGGTTCCAGAAAACCACCATGCGCCTGAGGTATTCTTCCATACCGGTGATAGCCGCGCCTCACGGTATGACCCTGGGTGGCGGATGCGAAGTGTGCATGCACAGCGACAAAGTGATTGCCCACGCCGAAACCTACATGGGCCTGGTTGAGTTTGGTGTCGGTTTGATCCCCGGTGGTGGCGGAACCAAAGAGTTTGCCCTTCGCCTGGGTGATGAACTGAAAAACGGCGATGTCCGTACCAATGCTTTTTTGAACCGCTATTTAAGCATCGGGCAGGCCAAGGTCTCCACCTCGGCTTATGAAGCTTTTGACCTCGGTTATTTAAGGCCCGGACAGGATGAAGTGATCGTCAGCAGGGCACGTCAGTTGGCATATGCCAAAAAAACAGCCCTCAACATGGTGGAAAAAGGATATACACAACCTGCGCCGCGAAATGATGTTAAAGTGATGGGCAAAGAGGCGCTGGGTCTGGTTTATGTGGGTGCTGACGGTTTTGCAACAGGCCATTACATGTCGGAATACGATAAATTGATTGCCGAAAAACTGGGATGGGTTATGGCCGGTGGTGAAATTTCACAGGCGCTTACCGAAGTTACCGAGCAATACCTGCTCGACCTGGAAAGGAAAGCATTTTTGGAACTCTGCATGCAGCGTAAAACACTGGAACGTATCAACAGTTTGATCACCAAAGGTAAAATTCTTAGAAACTAATTAATTTTTAATAACCAAACCCCCGCATCTTTTTCACCCAAAAAGATTAAGAGAACGGGGACAAAAATATTTTCATTATGAATGCATATATAGTAGGTGGATATCGTTCAGCAATCGGGAAAGCCCCGAGGGGCAGTTTGCGTTTTACGCGGCCCGATGATATTGCCGTTGCCGTAATCCGGCATTTGTTAAACGACTTCCCACAAATTGAAAAACCGGATATTGACGATGTTGTGGTCGGAAATGCTTTTCCCGAAGCTGAATCCGGGATGAACATGGGACGTTTTCTTTCATTGATGTCAATGGACACCGTGGTCGTCCCCGGTTCAACCATTAACCGTTTTTGTTCATCAGGCATTGAGTCCATAGCCATTGCCTCGGCAAAGATCACCGTCGGCATGGCCGATGTTATCGTTGCCGGCGGCGCCGAATCCATGTCAATGATCAACATAGGGGGATGGCGGCTTGTTCCCAATCTGGAAGTGGCTAAAAACAATCCCAACTGGTATTTGAGCATGGGTCTTACTTCCGAGATGGTTGCACGCGAATACAAGCTGACCCGTAAGGAACTGGATGAGTTTGCTGCCAATTCTGTTCACAAAGCCATCAATGCTATTGACAACGGTTATTTTAAAGATCAGATCGTTCCCATTACCGTCAAAGAAAATTATTTTGAAAACGGCAAGATGAAGACCCGTGAAAATATCTTTGAAGTTGACGAAGGCCCCCGTAGGGGAACAACCATTGAAGGGCTTTCAAAACTCAAACCGGCATTTGCCATGGACGGCTTGTCCACAGCGGGCAATTCATCACAAATGTCGGATGGCGCCGGTTTTGTGCTGGTGGTTTCCGAAGAAGCGCTGAAGCGCTACAACCTCACCCCCATTGCCCGCCTGGTGGACTATCAGGTTGCCGGTGTGGAACCTTATAAAATGGGGATAGGACCCACGAAAGCCATCCCGAAAGTATTGAAACATTCGGGATTGAAACTGGAGGACATGGACCTCATTGAACTGAACGAAGCTTTTGCAACCCAGTCACTGGTGGTCATCCGTGAGATGGGACTCGATCCGGAAAAAGTAAATGTTAACGGTGGTGCCATTGCACTGGGCCACCCGCTCGGCGCAACCGGGGCCAAATTGACTGTGCAGCTACTCAACGAGTTAAAACGCCGTAATAAAAAATACGGAATGGTTACCATGTGCATCGGTTCCGGACAGGGTGCTGCCGGCATATATGAAATATTATAGAATTTAATCATTAAAAAAATAAAGAAATGTCAGACAAAAAAGTATTAAAAGGCGGTGAATTTTTAATTCACGAAACCGAAGCTGCCGATATTTTCATCCCCGAAGAGTTTAACGAAGAGCAACGGATGATTGCCCAGACCTGCCGGGATTTTACGGAAACGCAGATACTGCCCAACATTGAAAAATTAGAGCACCACGATAATGAATTGCTCAGCAAACTATTGAAAGATGCCGGAGAACTGGGTCTGTTGGGAATAGCGATTCCTGAAGAATATGAAGGCTTTGGCCAAAATTTTGTGACTTCCATGCTTTCGGTCGAAGAAATGGGGAAAGGGTACAGCTTTGCTGTGGCTTTTTCGGCCCATACCGGCATTGGCACACTGCCCATCCTGTATTTTGGCACGGAAGAACAAAAACAAAAATATTTGCCCAAATTGGCTTCGGGAGAATATATCGGGGCTTATGCACTGACGGAACCGGAAGCCGGGTCGGACCCCAACTCGGGAAAAACAAAAGCCGTTTTGAGCAAAGACGGGAAACATTATCTCATGAACGGGGGCAAGATGTGGATTACCAACGGCGGTATTGCCGATGTGTTTATCGTATATGCCAAAATTGAAGATGATAAAAACCTGAGCGCCTTTATTGTTGAAAGAAACACGCCGGGATTTACTTTTGGCGCCGAAGAAGATAAAATGGGGATACGTGGTTCGTCCACCATTCAGATTTTTTTCGACAATGCAAAGATTCCCGTTGAAAACCTGCTGGGCGAACGCAACAGCGGGTTCAAGATCGCCCTTTACATCCTGAACCTGGGACGTATTAAACTGGCCGGTGCAACCACAGGCGCCTCCAAAGCCACCATTGACGTATCGGTACAATATGCCAACGAAAGAAAACAGTTTGGAACCGCCATTGCAAACTTCGGGGCTATCAAATACAAACTGGCCGAAATGGCTATCCGTACTTTTGCCACCGAATCGCTGACTTACCGTGCCAGCCAGAATATTGATGATGCCATTGCGGCTTATATAGCCGAAGGCATGGACAAAGGGCGTGCCAGCAACGAGGGTATCCGCCAATACGCCATCGAAGCGGCTATGGCTAAAGTGTTCGGTTCCGAAGCCCTGGATTATGTGGTTGATGAAGGGGTACAGATTCACGGCGGCATGGGCTATTCTGCCGAAACCTCGGTGGAACGCGGTTACCGTGACTCACGTATCAACCGTATTTTTGAAGGAACCAATGAAATCAACCGCATGGTGGCCGTTGGCGAAATCCTGAAACGCGGCATGAAAGGGGAACTTGACCTGTTGACCCCCGCGAAAGCCGTAGCTGCCGAACTGATGGGAATCCCCGACTTCGGAAGTACAAGTGTTGACTATTTTGCCGAAAAACACAAGATGATTGTGAATTTCAAAAAAGCAATCCTGATGGTGGCCGGTGCGGCACTGCAAAAATTTACCGACAAGATGCAGGAAGAACAGGAAATACTGATGAATATTGCCGATATGCTGATGTACACTTATGCTGCCGAATCCATGATGCTGAGGGTGGAAAAACTCAGTGGCATATACGATGATGAAAAACTGGACACTTACAAGGAAATGCTTGATGTATTTATGTATGACACCGCTTACCGGATGAATAAAATTGGTGTTGATGCAGTGAACTCATTTGCCGAAGGCGATGAAAAGGCAGGTATGTTGATGGGTATGAAACGGTTCACAAAAGTTTCTTCGGTTAACGTCATTGCCGCGCGGAGGAAGATTGCCGGCAAATTGATTGAAGCCAACAAGTATTGTTTTTAGTTTTTAAGGTCCCTGACGAGGCTGCAGCAGTGAATTTATCCTGACTTGCAGCCTTATCTTTGGGTTTTCTTTCAATTCATGCCATTGTCAACAAAATGAACAAAAAAAACAAGATACGGGATATGGCATCCAGCCCGGGAAAAATGAAGATGTATATGCTGACTCATCTGCCCATGGCTTTTTTGGCCGGACTGCGTGTAACAGAAATAGATAATACCAGGGCGGCTGTCTCAGTACCTTTTAAATTTTTAAATAAAAACCCGTTCCGGTCCATGTACTTTGCCGTTTTAAGTATGGCGGCCGAATTGTCATCGGGTATTCTCGCGCTGGCGTTGGTTTATGAGGCCGAAAAACCGGTATCCATGTTGGTACTGAACATGAAAGCCGGTTTCCTGAAAAAAGCCAGGACAAAAATAGTTTTTACATGCAATGATGGGGAAAACATATACGCAGCCATCGCAAAAAGTATTGAAACCGGGGAAGGACAAACGGTTGAAGTCCGGTCATCGGGTATTGATGCCAACGGGGGAAACAGTCGCCGAATTCAACTTTACCTGGACATTTAAACCCAAAGGTTGATAATTAAAAAAGAATAATTATCTTTACCCAAAGACTTTGATAGTCAATTCATGCTTGAATCAAAGAGCATATTAACCCTTTATTTAAAGTTAAAATGGAAGTTACAAGAACATTTGATATCGTAGATCAGTTGCTTCGTGAGAAACAACGTAACGATGCACTGGCAGTTAAACGAAACGGGAAATGGGAAAAATTCAGTACCATTCAATACAAGGAGTTTGTAGATAATTTCAGTTATGGCCTGATGGCACTGGGCTTTAAAAAAGGGGACAAGATCGTTACCATTTCCAACAACCGCCCGGAATGGAATTTTGTTGATGCGGGGATGACACAGGTCGGCGTAGTCCATGTCCCCATTTATCCCAATCAGGGAAAAGAGGAATATATTCACATTTTAAGTCATTCGGATGCCCGTATGGTCATTGTTTCTTTTCAGGAATATTATGACAGGATCAAAGGGCCGTTGAAAAAAGCCCCGAATATTGAAAAAGTGTATTCATTCGATAAAATAAAGGGGATGGCTGACTGGATGGAAATCATTGAGAAAGGGAAGGCCAATGCTGATAAGTTCAAAGATAAACTGGAAAAAATCAAAGCCGGCATCAAGCCGGATGATTTGATGTCAATCATATATACTTCAGGAACCACAGGCCTTTCGAAAGGCGTGATGCTCAGTCATAATAATTTTATTTCCAATGTCATAGGATCTTATCCGGTATTACCGGTTGCGCCGGAAGGCATCTTTTTAAGTTTTCTGCCCTTATGCCATGTATTTGAGCGCATGGTGAATTACCTGATACAATACAGGGGTTGTGGCATTTATTATGCTGAAAGTGTGGATACCATTGGAGATAATCTGCGTGAAGTCCACCCCAACGGTTTTGCATCTGTTCCACGGGTCATCGAGAGGCTGTATGACAAATTGCTCCTGAAAGGGAAAGAGTTAAAGGGGATAAAGAAGAATTTGTTTTTCTGGGCTGTAAACCTGAGTTTAAAATATGAACTGAATCGTGCCAATGGCAGTTGGTACGAACTTCAACGAAAAATTGCCGATAAACTGGTTTACTCAAAATGGCGGGAAGCCGTTGGCGGAAATCTTGAGGTGATCGTCTCGGGCGGCGCTGCCTTGCAGGAAAGACTGGCCAGGGTGTTCAACTGTGCAGGCATTCCTGTACAGGAAGGATACGGGCTGACAGAAACCTCACCGGTTATTGCTGTTAATTACGGTTATTATCCCAAAATGAAATTCGGGACTGTGGGGCCTGTCCTTGAAAACGTGGAGGTGAAAATTGCCGGAGACGGTGAAATATTGATGAAAGGGCCCAGCCTGATGTTGGGATATTATAAAGACCCTGAAAAAACCAAAGAAGTCATTGATGACGAAGGTTGGTTCCATACGGGAGATATCGGTGAACTGGACGAAAATAATATCCTGAAAATCACCGACCGGAAAAAAGAGATCTTTAAATTGTCCACCGGAAAATATGTAGCACCACAGGTGGTTGAAAACAAATTTAAGGAATCACAGTTCATTGACCAGATCATGGTTGTCGGACAGGGGGAAAAATATGCGGCGGCAATCATCTGTCCGGCATTTCATTTTTTACACGGATGGTGTTTCAAGCATGATGTCAAATTCAAGGATAATCAGGATTTGATCCATCATCCGAAAGTGATTGAACGATATCAGAAAGAGGTTGACCGGATAAACCAAACACTGGGCCGTCACAGGCAGATCAAAAAGTTTGAACTTACCTGTCAGGAATGGACACCTGAAACCGGGGAACTCTCCCCCACCCTGAAACTGAAAAGGCGTTTTCTGAAAAAGAAATACAAGGTAAAACTTGACCGGCTGTATGGTTATACCGATGAAACGGGCGATGTGGGCTTGCCGTTAAATTAGGCGATTAGCTTTCCGTTCACCCCCCGCTGCCCTTCCTCCGATAGTTATCGGAATCGAACTGAAAGGTTAATGACTGCCTGACCCGCTGAACGGGCCTTTGCGCGGGTATTGGGGAAGGGGCTTTCAGCGGATCGTAAAAACGGCATTAAAAATGCCTGCAATAAAACCATCCCCGTTACGCTGCGCTAAACGAGGACGAGGTTGGGGAATAATCCGGTGGGGGTGATTTAAACTTACAATTCTTTACCTGTTCTTTACCACACGATAACCCAAAAAACAACTTTGTTTTCCTTTTCTGATACAGCAAATCCTTTTGAATAACCGTGTTTCCATTTACCCAATGTTTCGGGACGGTTCTCTTTACAATCAAATTTCCAAAAGTTACCCGCTTGCGCTTCTACAACATACACTTTTAAATCTTTTGGTATAGTATAGGTATAATTAAAGTAAGTTTTTCCTTCAACCTTTTTACTTGCTTCTTTTTGTCCTAACCCAAAATCATAGCTTTCAAAATATGGAATAGGTAGTTTGTTTGCATACCATTTATTGCATTTTTTAACTGGGAATAGAGTGCGACGTAACTCAAACAGGTTAATAATAATATTACTGTCGGAATATGTTGTTTTATACATAATCTTCCCGTGTAAAAGTTTTGATAAATCTTTTTTGTAATCGGTTTTAACAACATTAAGATATATATCTCCAAATTGTGCATTACATTGGTAAGTTGGAGGTGGAGGACAGGATGGGGGCCTTATTTCAAAAAATATATTTCTATTCTTAATTTTATTTGGAAAGTGACTCAATAAGTTAGGCACATTTGTTTCAATACCAAATGTTTCCTTTGCTCGTTCCAATATTTTATTTTGGTTCGTATAATTCTTTGTATTACACTTGCTAAATAGTAGGAGAAGTAAAAAAGCTAATGATAAAACTCCTTTATTGTTTGCCATATTTTTTTATAAAATCATTTATTAATTTAACATTATTGGGATATTGTAGCCATGAGTCCCACATGACCGGAGAACTATCAGGATAAATATGTTTGAAAAGTTTATAAAATATATTTATTAATTTGTTGTTTGAATAGTAAATTCTGGAGCGACCTATTGATTCAGTTGAAAATTTAGTTACTTTAATCATTGGTTCCCTTAAATATGACCATCCGGTTTCATAAAAATCACTTTTAAATTATCTTGATTTTTCGGTTATACGTACTTCAAGGGACGGTTGTCGTGGTGCACGTTTTATAGGAATTGTAAAATGCTGTGAATATATTACTTGCTGCACCGGCCTAAATTCATACCCCATCCCTTTCATAAATGTTAACGCTTTCTGGCCTTTGAAAGTGGCCTCAACATTAAAGCCTTCCGTTTCATTTTTTGTTATTCTGGCCGCGTTAAGCAGTTTTCTATTTTGCCGTATAATCGACCAGGCATCCTTTCCAAACACATCATCATCTCCTAACCATTCCCAACCTTCGCCTTCTATCTTTTCTTCGTCACCTTTGCCTAAAGTACTGTTGTAATATAATTTCTGAGTTTGCCGGTTGATAAACCAATCAAGGTTAAACCCGCTCAGGTCGGTGAAGCGCAGAGGATTGTTGAGGGCGTAGCTGTAGCGATTGTAGCTTTGCGAGTATTCGGGGAACTGCACAAAAGGATCCACGCTTAAAAAACGGGCTACCACGGGGTCGTACATGCGTCCGTTCATATTGATCAGTTTGAAAGCATCAAGATGCTCGTGCATGGTATAACCTCTGTCAAAAAGATAGTTTTCTGCTACGTTTTCATACGTCCAGGTTTGCGGGTTGCGGCGGCGGCCCCAGGCATCAAAGTTTTGTTCTTCGAGCAGGTTGCCGTTTTCGTCCAGCACGTGGGTCAGGCTGCCGAGGTGGTCTTTCAGGATGTAATACATTGTCCCGTTGCTGTTGAAGTTGCCGTTGTCGGCATAGTTTATGGCATACAGGTTCTGACCGAAAACCCTCCAGGATTCCAGCCGGTTTTTCAGTTTGTCGTCATAGGTAAAATCTTCATGCAGGTTAATGCCCCGGTTCAGGTCTTCGCGCCAGTTGAGGTTTCCGCGCCAGTTGAGGTTTCCGGTGGTTTCGTTAACCGGCACGGGTCCGGTGTGCCGGCCTCGTGCCCCGGCTGACCTGTGCCAACCTGACCATTCACTCATAAAAACAGTTTTCATCAACAATATTTT
>CAJVWU010000102.1 GCA_913009755.1 uncultured Bacteroidia bacterium | reverse complement strand
CAGAGACGGGATTAGAAATCAAAGTGTGCCACTTTCCTCCCGGAACAAGCAAGTGGAACAAAATAGAACATCGTTTGTTTTCTTTCATCAGCAAAAACTGGCGAGGAAAACCATTGGAGAGTTTAGAAGTAATCGTTAATCTCATCGCCAATACTACCACACAAAAGGGATTAAAAGTAAAAGCCCTGGCAGACAGAAGTCAATATGAAAAAGGGTTGAAAGTTACAGAGAAAGAATTGCAAAATATCAAAGAATATGCTTATAAAGAAATTATTACCAATCCACGAAGACATAGAAGGTTGAGAAAAAAACTTTTAAAAATAAGAATTAATACCTTGGAATATTCAAGGTTATTAAAAATGACCCAGAATTTAATTAACAAAGACCTAAAAAAAACAATAAAAAATAAAAATCTTAATATAATTGAATGTCCTCATTGTAAAAAAAGTTTAAGGGCTAAAAACAACCGCGTTGGCATTATTGTTTGCCCAAACTGCAATTTCAAATTTGCAATTGATGCAACAAGTGACATTAATAGTTGGAATTATATAAGTGAAATTAATTTTAAAATTGAAAACATAAAAGAATATTTTAGCACAAGCAAGTAAATAGCTCCTCCGGATTTGTAATCCGGAGGTTTAATGTCTAAATCGTTATGTACCGCTTATCATTTGGCATCTCCAGCCCTGTAAGCTTCCTCCCTCCCACCCGTCTAATCCCCAAAAAGATAAATCATGCGAAAAGTTTTGCTAATCATCATAATCTTAATTTTATTTGCTGTCATTAGCTCTGCACAAGAAGAACTGCCGGTGGGAACACCGGCGCCCGCTTTTACGGCAACAGATCATCAGGGAAAAACCGTTAACCTGAAACAATCGTTAGAAAAAGGCCCGGTAGTCGTTGTATTTTACCGCGGGGAGTGGTGCAAACATTGCAACAATTATATGCACAACCTGCAGGATTCACTGCATTTAATAAACACATTGGGGGCGACCGTTGTGGCCATAACCCCCGAAAAAAACGAGTTTATTGACGAGACCATTCAAAAGACAAAAGCCTCATTCAGCATCATCTGGGATCAGGATCATAAAATTATGGATGATTACCGGGTTTCATTCAAACTGAGCGGTACAAAAAATGCCGTCTATAAAATTGGCGGGATCAATGTCAGCAAGGCCTCGGGAAGCGATCACCGGATTTTGCCTGTCCCGGCAACTTACATCGTGGGTACGGACGGAAGGATAAAAGGCGGCTATTTCAACACGGATTACACGTTGAGGATGCCTGTAAAAGATATTCTGGAGGTGCTGAATAATTAATATCTAAAATTCATACCTTTGTGAAAAAGGACAGAAATGGATCTGCAAACAAAAAAAATACAGTTGATCAGGCAGAAGAAGATTCTGAAAATAACCGGCGTTACAATGCCGGAGAAATCCTCAACGACATTGATACATGGAAATAAAAGTTTTTTGGACACAAACGGCATTAAATGTCCTTGAGGATATTTTCGAGTATTATAAACTGAAGGCCTCATTAATCGTCGCCAGAAAGTTTGTTAAAGAAATCGTCGAAGCAAGTATTGTAATCCAACATTCCCCGAAGATTGTTAAACGGGAAGAACTATTAACCGGAAGAAAAATTACCTATCGCTTTCTTGTTGTCAAAAATTATAAGATCATTTATTGGATTGAGTACCCGTATATAAAGATTGCTACTGTTTTTAATACAAGGCAAAATCCTGAAAAATTAAAAAAGTATAACCCGTAATTTTTGTCTTGTCCTTTTATATCTTTTCCGCATTCAAATAAGCTAAGAATGACAACCCGGAATATTGACAAAAAAAAGCTGGCACAATCGGAATCGCTGCTGGTAATGACGGCCATCATCTGGGGGCTGGCCTTTGTTGCCCAGCGGATGGGGATGGATTATATCGGCCCATTTGCTTTCAATGGCATCCGCTTTGCCCTGGGTGCGGTTTCCCTGCTCCCTTTTTTATTATTCCGGAACCGAGCGGCACAAAAATCCTTAGCCTATTCCCGCCTGACGTGGATCGGGGGCATCATTGCCGGCATTGTCGTTTTTATGGCGGCAGGGCTGCAGCAGGTCGGCATCGTTTACACTACGGCAGGCAATGCCGGGTTCATCACCAGTTTATACATCATTCTGGTCCCGATCCTGGGACTTTTCAGGAAACATCAGGTACTTCTGCAAACATGGTTAGGTGCGTTTATGGCACTGGCAGGTTTATATTTTCTGTCCGTAACGCAACAGTTTACCATTTCCCCGGGTGACGGGCTGGTATTGGCCAGCGCTGTCTTCTGGGCGCTACATGTGTTGGTTATCGGTGATTTTGCCCCGCGTACGGACATCATTCTTTTATCCATCATTCAGTTTCTGGTGTGTTCGGTTTTGAGCATGTCCACGGCGTTCATTTTGGAAAGAACCACCTGGCAGCAGGTTTACAATGCGCTGATACCCATTTTGTACGGTGGAATTATGTCAGTGGGTGTGGCTTATACTTTCCAGATCATGGGACAACGCTATGCCCTGCCGGCCCATGCAGCCATTATACTGAGCATGGAGTCGCTGTTTGCCGCCCTGGGCGGATGGCTGATCCTTTCAGAGGTAATGACATCGAGACAAATTGCCGGGGCTGTGATGATGCTCATCGGTGTGGTGATCTCACAAATCAGGAAATACAACACAGTCCGGTAACTTTCTGTCAGCTCCTGATGTCAATTATCCCGCCTGACATGGTTATCTTTCCTGCCCTACCAAACGACCGTCCCTTTATAAATACCGGCATCCCGGGGATCCCATATCTCCCCCTGTCATTCTGATGGTTCCGCCTCTGCTCATTGTAAGATTCAGGTTGGCTTGTCCGTCATCCATCACAGTTATCGTAAAATAAGGACTTCCAACTGAGTTTGCCGGCCTTACCCTTGATTCAACGGTCATGGTCTTTTTGGAATCTTTGTTTTCATTAAAAACATAGTTTTCGGTAAATCCTTCGAGCGTTATCCCCCCTACACCATTCCACCCGATCAATTGGTCAAAACCAAACTGGAATGTAACCAGGGTATCAATCACGGAAAGAAAATTAATGTTGGGCGATACGGAAAATGACTGTCCAGAATTGTTATATATCCGTGATGCCCTGAAAACAAAAAATTTATGGGAGAGAAGCTTGGCCAGTTTTTCTTTTTCATCTGCATTTTGTTCAGCCCTTTTTTTCTTTTTTTTCACCCTTTCAAGTTTCTTTTGTTCCTTTTTTGTGAGCATGGTGTCCTGCGCTGTGGCAGCGGGAATGACTGCGGAAAAGACCAGTACAAGGATTAATAAAATTACGTGTATTTTCATTTGCAGTAAATTCTTGAATTAAAAAATCAAATCTTCGGAAATATCAAATTAAAAAACCCAGATCCGAACCCGGAGGATATTCAACAGGGTCTTTTCCAAATTCAAACAATCGGAGATTGCGGCTGCCTTCGAGTATCATTTTGTCACCTTCAACCAACAACAGGCTGGCTTCGCGCAACCCGGCCACTTTCATCCTGCGGTTTACCACAAGGAATTCTTCTATTCTTTGCTCGCGTGTTTCACCGCCATGCCCTTCAGGATTGGCATCAAAATAATGAGGGTTGATCTGGAACGGGATCAAATGCAGGCACTGAAAACTTTTGGGTTGGATAATAGGCATGTCATTTGTGGTCATCAGCGTGGGGCAGGCCACATTCGAACCGGCACTCCAGCCCAAATACGGGACACCTTCTTCGGAACGTTTTCTAATGGCGTTCATTAATCCTGTACGATGCAATTCGGCCACGAGGTGAAAAGTGTTTCCACCCCCCACGGCAATGGCTTCGGCATCCCCCACCATTTTTACCGGGTCATCTGCCTGGTGAACCGACTCAATTTGAAACCCTAACCCGCCAAACACACCTTTAACCCTTTCGGTATAAGCATTATAAGAGGCTGCAATCCCGTCAGGTGACAAGGATACCCCGGCATAAGGAACAAAGGTTACTTTTTTTACACCGTATTTATTTAAAAAACCGGAGATATACTGCCGTGGCCATCCGAGGTATTTTTCGCCGGCCATTGTTGAATTGCTGATCAATAAAAGTTTTTTCATATTGATTCTTTTTTGGGGTAAAGATATACTTAACCGTCACACGCTATAAAGTAGTGGATATTCTTTTCATACTAAAATATTGATGACATTTCACGCCGCGGTGCGGCGGTGCGGCGAAGGTGAGGGTGAATGAACCCTGATTTTCGACCCGCCGGGAACAAGGCTGCCCGGCGAGTCAGGGCTGCCTAACAAGCTATTGCTGAAGATACGCCGTGCGAAAATAGCGGAACCATTTTTCACCGCCGGTATATTCCCGGACCCTCGTTTTCGGAGCGGCTGTCCGGACGTTGTCATGTTGCGCCAGCACAGTACCCAATATCAGTTGCAGGTCCTTGACATTTTTTGGAGGTATTTTTTGGACTTTCAATAACGACAGATAATAAAATGATAATTTGTAATCCTTCTGTGCGAGGTAATATCGGCATGCCGCGATGGTAAAACCGGTTTGACCCGCTGATTTAACAACATCCTTCAAAAGAACAGGGTCAACAGAATAATTTTTCAAGTTGTTGCTGACATAATAATCTTCAATCCGGATATATTGCTCAACTGCCTGTTCATAGCTTGCCGCTACAAGGCTTTTCCCGGCAGAAGATATCATATCAAGATAATTAAAAACCCGTTTATATTTTTTATCCATTAAATCAAAGTCCGATTTATCAATGTCACAATCAGGATTGTCAGCTATTAAACCGAAAGCTTTTTTCAGCAATTGTTGTGCTTCGATATAATGGTAATGATTTATCCGGTTTTCCACCTGCCTCTTGATGGAAAAACACCGGTTGCCCAATGAAATACATTTCCTGTTATCTATTTTCAGCCTGAGGTCGCCGATTGCCTCTTTCACCACCGGATTATCCTGCTGGTGATATTTTGCCTGCATGGCCAGTACTTTTAAATAAACAGTTTCGGCATTGTCAATCCGGTTGGCCCATACTTCAAAGGCGGCTTTCCTGGTCAGGTCCAGCATAACCGGCACAGTGGCATGATCAACCAGCGAATCCAGTCCGGGAACTTCTTTGTGCAGATATTTTTCATTGATGGATTGCGCTTCAATAAGTGCCAGAAGAGCATCATCCCGCTTGGGGCTGTTCATCAACATGAGGCCGCGATCGTAGTATAAGTCATAAAAAAAACCGGCCATTTCCAGAAATTTTTCGTTCCCGTTTCCGCCGATATAGCGGTTATGGTTTACGGAGAAATTATAAACCTTATTAAGGCCTGCAAGTGCATCCCCGCCCATGCCGTTCTGAATTTGCATGGCCAGCGAATCCAGTTTCAGGCTGTAAATGCCACGATATCCTATGGTATAGGCTGAATCAAATGTAAGCGAATCAGTATTTATTTTTTTTGTAGATGATATCTCACTTGCCTTATCCAGTATTTTTACCGCTTCATAATATTTATTGGATTCAAGTAAACCGTAAGACAGGTCAACCTGTTCTTCGATGAACATCAGGAAGGCATCGGTTGGCATCCGGCTTCCGTATTTCAAATTCTGATAAAAATCGTAGGCTTCTTCAGCTTTCCTGTAATAACGGTCGGCCATTACATAAGAACCTCTCCTGTAAGCGATGATTGCCACCTCAAGATACGAGCGCAACACACCGTCAAGGGTTTTTGTATAGATTTTATCAAATTCGGGTGCACGCTGAATTTCTTTAAAATAATCTTCAAAGACCTTGGCATTATAAATAAAATCGAGCGCTGAAACATACTTACCGTTACGATAAGTTAAGTCCGCAAGATCAATGAACTGGTTATAGATCATTTGAGGGGTTGATAACTGTTCCGGTATGTTGAATACATCATAATACTCATCTTCCCGCTGAATGGCATCCAGGTCACCGGTACCGGGGAACAATCTGACTACCTGCCCGAAACCGGTTGCTATATAAGGCTGGTAATGAGTAGCCAGGTTGCTGTAAGTCACTGACAACCCGGTATATTTCAATACAAATTGCTCTTTTTGACTGAGGAATTTACTTTTTCCCGCTTGTAGAACCATTTTCCTCAGTGTGGCAGATCTTCGTTCAAGCCGTTTCAGTTTTTCATATTTTGGCAAAAAGCCGAGCGGGTCATATTGCGTAAGCGACAGGGTTTCTTTAAAATGATAGGTTGAAATGTAGTTTTTGACCCTGCTGATCTCATGCCAGGCCAAAAACAACTGCGAGGTTTCCTGACTCCGGTTGATCCCCGTTTTGGCATAATTTTTTAGTAACCGGCTCAGCACTTCATTGTATGCATAATAGTTGTTAATCAGGTTGACACCCTTCATAAAATCCCGGTACTTTTTAGTTGAATACAGGAAACGGTCAACCTGGATTGTAGCTTCCAGTTGCCCGTCGGCAGATATTTTTGCTTTGATCCCACCGAGATCCACCACCCCTCCCGAAAGCAACATCTCCAGTGGATAGTTTACCGTGTCCCCTCTTTGTTGAACTACCTTCAGATTACCTGTAAAAGATGACGGAATAAGAAGGCTGTCAATTATAAAATCCCTGTATTTTGTTTCGCCACCGATCTTTTCCGGAACAAACTTCAGGTAAACCACTGTATGGCCTTCAGTTGTTTCTTCATGCCTTATCAACACTTTTCCTTCAAGGTTAAAGTAAACGTGACCCAGATTCTTTACATTGTCCTGTGCCAGGGTCAGAAAAATGCGATAACCGTAAGAATCTTTGGGTTGACTTGAAGCATTGATGATATTTTCGGAATAAACAACCGATTGGTAAACATCCTGCCCGGCAACACGAAGTTGCAAACAAAGAATTATGCCAATAATAAGTGTTAAAATGAAATGCCTGTCTGATCTTCCCACACTGAGTCCTGTTTTTTTATTTTGCAAAGTTATTGAGAGTTTAAAACTATATTTTTAACAAATTATTTTTTATTAACCGTTTGCATTTAGTATTTTTTTCGGGAAGGAAAGAATAAAGGCATGGTAATTTATATCAGCTTGATTAAACTGACAAATTCCAGAATTTTTACTTTTGTATGATCCGGGGTTCTTGATGCTTTTGGATTGCAAACCAAACCGATGGAAAAAGCATGGCATAAAGTTTACTATAACAGTGAAATTAAACTGCCCGTTATCGTGAAAAAATGAACTTTTCCTTTTAACAACATATTTAACACAATTGAAACAAATGTGCCATCATTTGAAACAAATGAGTTATCATATTTTTTAATTTCGTATTAATTTTGTATTAACATTTTGTCAAACTCTTTAACTTTTGAAAAACTAAATCGAAACTCTGTTTAATTAAAAGAAACACGATGATACTACTCTTTTCATTCATATATATTACTCTTAGCGTAATCCTGTCAGTACTCGGGGTGCAGAGACAAGAGGAAATTTTAAAACTGTTTTTAATCAGCTTTTTGCTTACACCTCTGATCGGTATTGGTTATCTGCTTTTCAGAAAGAAAAACCTGACCCGTGTACATTTTTACTATTGCCATGAATGTGATTATATTTTTCCTGCTAAAATGAAACACTGCCCCATTTGTGAAGAAAAAGGAAAAAAAGTCAAACTGATACCCTACCACAGTCCGTACCGGATATCGGATAAAATAACGATGATTACCTTTTGAGGGGGGGGGGTAGTTATAAATCTGCAGATCTTTATAAAGAAATGAAATTGACCTCATTGCTCTAATGGCCTATTGAAAATTAGAAATAAGAAATAATACGGATCGTAACGAAGAAAGTGATCATTCAAGGATAAAAAAAACGTTGCGTCGTTGTACCGCTTCACGAAATAAAAAAGCACAAAAACAGTTTCTTACAGTTAAGACAATAATAGGGAAGACGATTTATTTATGTCTGCCACCGGACTGGAACGTTTAAGGGAAAAGGCATTTTACTGCAATAAGTTAAATTGTGTTTTCGTTCCTTATTTTTGCGAGTACGATAAACCACCATTTTATCATGAGATATTTAAAAAACCTTTTATTTTTGACATTTCTGATAACAGCTTCCTGTTCAGTAAATAACAGGTCAAAACAGTTGAATGTTGTTTCCCCCGACCGGAAAGTCAGGGTTACTTTTTACCTGACCGAAACCGGTGTTCCTGCCTACAAATTGTTTTATAATAATAAAACGGTACTCAATGAATCCACACTCGGATTTGAGTTTAAGGATGCCCCGCCAATGTTTGCCGGTTGGAAAATCAGAAAATCCCGGGAAAGGTCTTTCAACGAAACATGGAAGATGCCCTGGGGTGAGCAGGAAGATGTGGTAAACAATTACAATGAATTAAAAGTATTCTTAAAAGAAACAGACGACCCTTACCGCCGGTTGAATGTCATATTCAGGGTTTACAACGATGGCATCGGTTTCCGTTACGGATTCCCGGAACAACCCCACCTGAAAGAAGTGATTATTTTGGATGAACACACGCAGTTCAACCTTGCCGGTGATTGGGATACCTGGTGGCAACCCGGCGACTGGGATAGCTACGAACATTTGTATCACGCTACCAAATTTTCGGAAATAGACGCCACAAAATATCGCAACCATCCCGCCCTGGCACAAACTTACATCCCATTCAATGCGGTAAACACACCGGTTACTATGCGTACTAACGATAGTCTTTACCTGAGTTTTCACGAAGCTAACCTGACCGATTACGCAGGCATGACACTTCTGGTCAATAAAGAAAAACTGATGTGGGAGAGCAAGCTGGTCAGCTCCGACAGGACAGGTTATGCTGTAAAACGCAAACTCCCGTTCAAAACACCCTGGCGCACGGTTCAGATCAGTAAAAATGCAGGGGGGCTGATCGAATCGAAACTCATCGTCAACCTCAATGAGCCCGACAAACTGGGTGATATGAACTGGTTTAAACCCACAAAATACACCGGCATCTGGTGGGAAATGCACCTGGGAAAAAGTTCGTGGGACATGGCCGGTGGCAATCACGGCGCCACGACTGAAAATGCCAAAAAACTCATTGACTTCTCCGCAGCCAACAACATTCACGGTATGTTGGTTGAAGGGTGGAACACCGGTTGGGAACACTGGATCGGTTTTGATGACCGTGAAGGGATTTTTGATTTTGTCACCCCTTACACTGATTACAACCTGAAAAAGATTGTCCGCTATGGGAAAGAAAAAGGTGTTGAACTGATTATGCACCACGAAACCTCGGCTGCACCGCGGACTTACGAGCAACAACTCAGTGCAGCCTACCAACTCATGCACAAGCTGGGCATCCATTTAGTAAAGACGGGATATGTGGGAAAGATCATCCCAAAAGGGGAATACCACCACGGACAATGGATGGTAAGGCACTACCGGAAAGTCCTGGATACGGCGGCAAAATACCATATAGCTGTCATTGCCCATGAGCCCATAAAAGCCACAGGTATCCGCCGGACCTACCCCAACGCCATCTCGCGTGAAGGACTACGCGGACAGGAATTCAATGCCTGGTCACCCGATGGCGGCAATCCGCCGGACCATCTGCCGACGGTTGCTTTCACACGTATGCTGGCCGGCCCTATTGACTATACACCCGGCATCTTCAATATCAAGCTTAAACCTTACAAACCCAACAACCAGATAAACACCACCCTGGCGCAGCAACTGGCACTGTACGTTGTTTTATACAGCCCGGTGCAAATGGTGCCGGATTTGATGGAAAACTATGAAGGCCGGCCTGCATTTCAGTTTATCAGGGACGTTGGCGTTAACTGGAAACAATCGAAAGTACTCAACGGCGAAGTGGGCAGTTTCGTCACCATTGCCCGCGAGGAACGGGGTACGGGAAACTGGTTTGTCGGCAGTATTACCAATGAAGATGCAAGGAATATTGAAATCTCCTTCGACTTTCTGGAACCCGGTAAATCCTTCGATGCAACAATTTACGCAGACGGGCCTGATGCCGACTGGGATAAAAACCCGACAGACATAAAAATTGAGAAAAAAGAAGTGAACAGCAATTCAAAACTGAAACTCCATCTTGCCCCGGGCGGCGGGTGTGCCATCAGTTTGATGAAGAAATGAATATATTTGATTATTACTCGGAAAACATAAGCACTTTGGTTTTTATGTTGATAATCGGGTTAGTATTAGCAACTTTGGTTATTCTATATTGGAATCTGATTGATTTTACAAAAAAAAAGGAACAATGAAATAATATTAATGAAAAAAGCATTGGTTGACCATGCTTTAAGATTGCGTTTTTACGAAAACATATTATTTTGGATGTCAACAGACAAATTCAAAGGTATTACATTTAGAAATTTTAACAGATTAACGCCTGAACAAAGGAAATATCTTGGATTTAAAGATGATCAAATAGATACAGATAAAATATTTGAATTTCCTGATTTAACCCCTCCTCTTTTTAAAGATGACAATAAGATATGGGAACTTTTAAAAGATGATTTCAATAAAAAAAACGAGTCAATAAAATGAACCTGACAACTCTAAATAAAAAGTACAACACACAATTCAAATGCCTGACCTACCTTGAACAGCTACGCTGGGGAAAAGGCAGAAAACGTAAAGTAACCTGTGCTTTGTGCGGATCAGACAGGATTACAAAGCGAAAAGGAACTATAAAATACCATTGCAATAAATGCAACAGCGACTTTTCTGTTCTCTATGGAACAATATTCCAGGATACACGCGCAGGAATAAGAAAGTTAAACTGTCTTAAAGTCAATAGGTGCTAAATTTATTACGAAGGATGATGCAGCGGCCATAACAATAGGTATTGCAGGTGGAATGCTGGGCGGCCTTATTAGCGGTGTAATACTTGGAGTCGCGGTTGGTTTCATTCCGGCAATCGGTAATTCAGGGGCACAATATCTAAAACTGGACCTAAATAGGGCTTGCTGATAAGGTTATAAACAATTAAATGTCAATAACTTAATTTGGTAAAACCTACCTATAAGTGCAAGTTTTTTCGTATCTTGTAGTCATAAAGTTTGCACTTATGATACGCTATA
>CAJVWU010000101.1 GCA_913009755.1 uncultured Bacteroidia bacterium | reverse complement strand
ATACTTCCAGAACGATTCTTCAGTTCTCTAATAAACATAAGCCATGGTTTGCAACACCCAAAGATAAAAAATTAGTATTGATTATCAATATGTTAAGTGGGTGTTGCAAAAAAGTGCGGAAAACAGGTGTAAAGAACTTTTGCACAGTTATTTGCCGGTTTTGTTAATAACTATCTTGCGGATTTAAGGGTTATACAAATGTAAGCAAGTTATCATTCTGGTGGAGCAGCCCTTTCTTTGTTCCGGTCGCTACGCTCCCTTCACAAAGAAAGGGTTGCTCATAACACCATTAACAACGTGGTGAAACTAAACACGAATAACATGAATGAAGTTACTACAACCTGAACAATTCGTTTATTAAAGATTATCAGGTTCCGGCCTCAGATCAGGACAAGGTGTGGAACTGCATTTCGATGTAACGCTTAACCATTTTACTTAATCGGATAGTAAATCAATGTTTTCCACGTTGTGGAATCCGTATCAGTCATGGGGTTATAAGTATAAACTTCCCAGATGAAATCTTTTGTTTTTAAATTGAAGTCTTTGATGTATTCATCAATGGCATAATGTGTCGGGCCGGTATTATAACCACCAATATGCAGAGCAAAAACAGCTTTTCCTGCCGGCAATATAAAATACTTTATCCTGCCGTATCCTTTCACCTTTTTACCTACGGGAACACCAACGCTTATCCGGGTGTAACCATTTGGGTTCCAATTATGATAGATTGCAAATTGATCACCCGTCATGGGGATTTGTTTTCTTTTGATGAAAGAATACAATTCCTGATAGTCTTTTTGAAACATTTTCTCCATACCTTCAAAAGTTGCCGAATCGTTAATGATCAAAGCGGTAATTTGTTCGGTATCAATAACCTTAATTTTGGGCGGGACGGGCATGGCTTCTGTAACCAATTTCAGTTTATTCAAACCTTTTTCCATCATGGGTTTCAATAAAGAGTTCATGGCCAGGCCGACCCATTTCCCGAACGGATATTTCAAATGAATGGTCTTGAGTGTCCAGGTTACCTTTACCCCGTCTTCCTGTGGGACGAAATGCCATGAACCAATAGCTTTTTCGTCTTTGCCAAAACTCAAATCGTTTTCAATGAATTCATAAGGCCGGCTTTGGGCAATGATCAGCGAACCTGAACCGGATTTTTCCGCTTTCCATGTTCTTTTGGCACCTGTCCCACGATCAGGGCCTTCAAATGTACTGACCATTGTGGTATCCTCTTCAAAAGGCGACCAGAGAAGCCAGTTTTTCAGTTCGTTGACCTGACGGAAAACAACTTCCGGTTTTGCCTTGATCTCACGGGTTACACTTACTGTGACATCCGATGGTAAAAACAGCGGGACAATGAGAAAAACGGCAACAATAATAATGATAACGAATCCGAATATTTTCAGTGCTTTCATAATTTTTCTGTTTTGATAAATGATTATCAAAGATATAACATTTTCTAATAAAAAAATAAAGAATTGAAACAGACTGATAGAAAATCAGTCAAATACCTTTCCCAAACACTCAACGGCTTCCTCAACCACTGATTGTGGTGTGGCCAGGTTTATACGCTGGAAACCCTGGCCTCCCTGACCAAACAGCGGTCCGTGGCTGAGCCCCAGGCCTGCTTCAAAAATCAGTTTGTCTTTGATCTCCTTGTCTTTCAGCCCTGTTTTTCTGAAATCAACCCAGGCAAGATAGGTGGCTTCGAGTGATATAACATCAAGGGTTTCAAAATTATCTTCCAGGGCCTCATTCAGAAAATCGAAATTACTTTTTACATATTGCATCAGCTCATCCAGCCAGATATCGCCGTGGTTATATCCTGCTATGGAAGCAACCGAACCGAAAAGGTTACCGTTTGAAATATGTATGCGTTCCAAAGCATTTGCATACGTATTGCGTAATTTTTCATCACTGATGATAACCGATGAAGTAGCCAGACCGGCCAGGTTAAAAGTCTTGCTCGGCGCAATGCAGGTTATGGTTTGCCGGGCAATTTCTTCGGAGAGTGAGGCTGTAGGTGTATGTTTAAATCCCGGCATGATCAGGTCGCCGTGAATTTCGTCCGACAGGATAAGCACATTGTGTTTAACACATATTTCGGCAAGCTGTTTCAGTTCATCCTCCTTCCAGCAACGGCCCACCGGATTGTGCGGGCTCGATAATAAAAGCATTTTTGCCTGTCCGGCCTTTTTTTCCAGGTCATCAAAATCAATCGAATAATGATCGTCTTTTAACAAAAGAGGATTTAAAACCTGTTTGCGGTTGTTGTTTTTAATGGCATTAAAAAAAGGAAAATAAACCGGGGGCTGCACGATGATACCGTCGCCGGGTTGGGTAAATGCCTGAACAGCAATATTGATGGCAGGAACAACACCGGGTGAAAAAAGTATCCAGCCTTTTTCTATTTTCCGGTTCATCCGCCTGTCAAGCCAATTAATAATGGATTGATAATAGTCATCGGTGCGGATAGAATACCCGTAAACAGGATGTTGTGCCCTTTGCATTACTGCATTCCTGATAAATTCAGGGGTTTCAAAATCCATATCGGCCACCCACATAGGCAATACGTCGGCTTTGCCAAAATAAACAGGCCTGAGATCGTATTTTACACTCGCAGTGTATTCGCGGTTAATCATCTTGTCGAAGTCAAACATTGAGAAGTTTATATGGAAAAATTATTTTACACTCCGCAATTAACACCTGTACGGAATACTGAACGGTTTCTTTAAAACAAATGATGATAACTCTTTAAGTGGTAAGCATAACCGGCATGATGAGCATCAGGATATCTTCGGGATCATCTTCCGGTTTTTCGGGCAGCAGGATGCCCGCCCTGTTGGGTGCCGACATTTCGATGATCACGTTTTCGCTTTCCAGTGTGTTCAGCATATCCTGCAAAAATCTGGAATTGAACCCGATCTCGATATCATCGCCTTCATAACTACAGGTCAGCCGTTCTTTGGCTTCGCTGGCAAAATCAATGTCCTCGGCGGCCAGCACAAGTTCTTTGCCCGAAATTTTAAACCTGACCTGATGGGTTGATTTACTTCCGAAAATGGAAACCCTGCGCAAAGCATTCAACAATATTTTACGGTCGGCAATCAGCTTAAAAGGATTGGATGTGGGGATGACCGCTTCATAGTTGGGGTATTTCCCTTCAATAAGGCGGCAAACAAGGGTTATGTCTTCAAAAGCAATAACGGCATTGGTATCGTTATACTCAAGGATTACTTCCATCTCTTTATCATCAGGCATGATGTTTCTCAAATGGTTGAGTGGTTTTTTGGGCAGAATGAATGCTGCCGTGGTTTCCGGTTTGACATCCCGGCGGCGATACCTTACCAGTTTGTGGGCATCGGTAGCTACAAAAGTTAACCGGTCTTCAGTGATTTCGCACAAAACCCCGGACATTACGGGACGAAGTTCATCATTTCCCGTAGCAAACAAAGTTTTGTTGAAAGCGCTGACGAGTAACGAAGAATTAAGGTCGAGCCTTACTGTGTTTTCCAGTTCAGGGACCTGCGGAAATTCATCGCTGCGATGGGCTGCCATCTTGTATTTTCCTTCGCCGGCAAACAATTCAACACCGAGGGTTTCCATATTCACCGTAATGGTTACCGGAAGTTCGGGGAAAGTTTTCATGATGTCAAGCAAAATCTTGGCAGGAATGGCAACAACCCCGGGGTCTTCCATCATGTCGGGGACCAGGACGGCTGTGATGGTCGTTTCCAGATCGGAAGCCGTAATTTTTAATTTATCCTCATTCAGGTCAAAAAGATAATCTTCAAGAATTGGCAGTGTGCTTGAGGTACTTAACACGCCGCTGATCTTTTGCAAACTTCTCAATAAAGCAGTGCTCGATACGATAAACTTCATAAGGTTTCGGATTAATGTCTATTATTGAACAACGAATCTTAATCCAGTAAAAGTAAAAAAATTAGTTGTTTAAACTCATTGCAGGCATAACTTTTTACAAAACACATTATTTATTGAATATCAATCAGGTAGCAACTTATTGACAAATTTTTGGTTACCGGATAATCAGCTTTTGGTTATAAACCCTACCGTCTGTTTTCAGATGAAGGATATACAATCCTTTTTTCCATCCGGTAAGCCCGATGGTCATTGTTTGGGATGAAGGCTGTGATTGGTAAACCATTCTTCCGTTCACATCAAAAATACTGATTTGGCTGACCGGAACTTGTGAGTGAATGATCAGTTTCCCGGAAGCCGGGTTGGGATACACCGAAAACGGCAAGGAACGCGACTGAACAATACCAACACCTGTGTCGCAGGACAATTCAGCCATCCATCCGGAATAATTGATCGTATCATTGGAATGAAACCTGAATGTCAGTGCGCCTTCATTATTTGAAGCGATTAGGGTTCCGGGATTATCTGTACCGGACCAGGTTCCTATGAGTGGTGCATTTTCATCATGGCCATCAAAAACCTCAAGGTAATCGTTTTCTTCTTCAAGTTCAAATGCACGGAAAGTGGCTTTTAAACTGCCGCTGTCATTCATGGAAATGAATGTCATGACATAGTCTTCGTTGTCGCCGTAATTTCCGGTTTTCCCCCCGGTATCAAAGAAAAATCCCTCACACAGATAAACGGTTGTATCCTTCATATTATAAAATTCGGAAACCCGGATGTAGTTTTCTTTTAGCAGTGTGTTTGAAGACCCAGAAGTATCTGTAACCGTAAGCGAAACATCGAATGTGCCGACACTGTCATAAAGAATTCCGGCAGGATTTTGATCCTCAGAAGTTCCCGGATTCCCTCCCTCAAAAGCCCAGTCCCACTGGTCAATGCTGTTTCCTGTTGAAGTATCAAAAAAGTCAGCCATTGAACCTTTCTCAACGAGTGTGTCATGGGTATAAAAGTTGGCATGAAGGTTTACATAAGGTTGCAACTGCACATTCAGCAAAACAGTGTCCTCGTCTGATACCGAAACGTTTTCTATGGTTTTGGAATAATAGCCAAAAGAAGAGAAAGTAAAATCCCAGGTTCCTGCCTTGATGGGCCGGTTATAATTCCCGACCGGCATGGAAGCAAAAACAAAAGAGTTATCCTGGTCATGGTTTTCGACAAAAACCCTGGCAGGCACGGGATTTCCGTTGCTGGCATTGGTTACCCTGCCGACCACGCCATAAACGGATTTTTTCATATAATTAAGGAAAGAACGGTAATTGTAATCCCAAAAATCAGGCAACTGGTTGGCCGGCGGTGTTTTGGTTTCCGACAGTTCCAGTGTAAACTCACGGCAATGCCGGAAATAATTCATGTAGTCCTGCCTGCCACCGGTAATGCTATACCAGTCGTAGCCATCTGTAATTCCGTTGTTCAGGTCCGTCATATAACCCGAAGGCCCGTATTTGTGTACGGTATCGGCATACTGGCGGCAAACGTAAATCCACCAGGCATCATCGGGATGCCTTTTCGACCAGGTGTCCCACGGATAATTGCAGACTTCCGCCCCGCCGTGCATATTGCACGAAAGCACCAGGTCGTGTGCATCGGCAAAATCCATAAAGGCCTGTGTTTCGGGCTGGTATTCGTTGCCATCGGGATGGGCACCGGCGCGGGGGTCAGGATAGTTGCGGTTCAGGTCCACGCCGTTGGCATTGAAACGGGTGGCCCCGTAAACCGTATTGTCGCCACCGGCATAGGTGCCGTCAGGGTTGGCCAGCGGGTTTATCCAGATGTCAATGTTGTTCACCAGGCCGGTTGCCTGGTCATCCGACCCGTAATTTGAAAGCAGGTAATCAATCAGGTGAAGCATGAGCACATAGCCGGTTACTTCGTCGCCGTGCATGGTTGAGGTGTACATAAACTCAGGTTCATTTTGGTCAACGCCGAGGCTGTCGTTGATGTGGATGAACAACAATTTATGCCCGCTGTCGAGGGTTTTGATATTGACCACTTCACACAGGTCGGGGTAATCGGTTTCAAACTGGTTCATCATGTCAACATATCCCTGGTAGGTGGGGTAAAAATCCCAGGTATTCCTGCCCCTGATTGCTTTGCTGTTGAGCATGAAAGGTTTGTGCAACATGGAGGGCGGTGTCAGCACTTCATAATCCAGATTAAGTTTCAGAAACTCATTGAATTCTTTTTGATTGGCATAAGCCATTATGGTATTGTTTTCAACTCTGTCTATACTGACAATCCGGGTGAGTTTTTCCAATTGCTCCCTGAACGGTTGATCGGGGTTGATGCGAAATTGAAAACAGACCTCTCCCCTTTCGTTTAAGGATTTTTGTGCTTTTTGATAATTATTACCGGTTTGTCCCCAGGCAGAAAACAAGAGTAAAAAGCTGAATAATGTGCTAAAAATGAACCTTGTCATGTTTTTACTTTACTTATCGGGTTTTCACAAAAGAATCAGGTCAAAATTACAAAAGTTATGATACGGGTGTTTTTCATTGCGAGATGATTTTTATTTTTCAGAAATTGGTCAGGGGGTTGTCTTTCTCAATCCGGCGGGAATAAAGCTACCCGCCGGGCCCGTGTGTGAGCGGGACTGGGACGAAGCTTTACAGCAGAAACCATTATTATACTATAAAAACAAAACTAATTAAGATGATATCTTTATCTTTGAAAAATGAGCCGTAAAGAAGTTTTTGAAGTATTAGCTCTGGTCCAAGTCAGCCACACGCAGGGCTGGCGCACAAGACTTTCCGGAGGGTAATTTATTAAACGGTAAAATCCATGAAATTTTCACTGTGAATTACATGAAATTCTGCGTTGGGATAGGTTTTAAGCCATCCTTTTTGGACTTTTGCTTTTGCCGGGTTCCATTTAAACTCATAGCCATATAATTTGCCGTTTCTTTCTTCAACAAAATCAACTTCCTCTTTATTATAGGTCCGCCAAAAGTAATTGTTACTGAATATTTTATGATAATGTTGTTTTTTAATTCTTTCCATTACCATGAAATATTCCCATAAGGTTCCCGTGTCGTCGCGGCTATCCAACGGATTGAAGTTGTTAATGACTGCATTGCGCAAACCGTTGTCGTAAAAATAATACCGGCTTGACTTTGTAACTTCTTTCCTCAAATTCTGCGTATAACCTCTTATTTTTTTAATGATAAATGATTTTTCAAGTAAATCGAGGTATCGCCTTACCGTATGTTTGGATATCCCGAGCGCGTTCCCCAATTCATTCATTGAAACTTCGTGCCCAATCTGAAAAGCAAGCAGTCTCAGCAGGTCGTGTAACAAGTCGGCATTTCTTATGTTTTCCATTTCAAGAATGTCTTTCAGCAGGTAAGCATTCCGTAATTCTTTCAGGTAAAGGATTTTATCCTGATTGTTATTTGTGGTAAGACTTTCAGGATATGAGCCGAATATTATTAAATTTTCCAGATTCTGGTAAAGAAACATCCCGCCGAACTGCTTTTCCAGCTCAATAAGGGAAACAGGAAACAACTGCCGGGTAATGCTTCTGCCGGTTAAAGGTTCTCCTACTTGCGACGACAAACGGAAAGAAGAAGAACATGGGAAGCGCTTTGGCTTAATCCTCGCGGACAGCTTACTGAATGCGCATTGGGCAATGGCTCTTCAATAAGTAAAACTTATGATGCTTTTGGTTTACCAGCCAGCATAAACACTCACATGAGCAATCCATACTACCATTTATATTCGATGAGCTACACATTTGACCCTGTTACAGGAAACCTATTACAACGAAAAGATAACAATAATAACCTTACTGAAGATTTTTCATACGATACTTATTTGTTAAACAGCAGACTGACAGAATGGGGAGAAAACAGCCATCAGAAATATTATACCTTGTATGCTCATAATGGAAATATACTTGGTAAAACCGATGGCGATTTGATAACAGAACTGGAAATTGAATACGGACCTGACGATTCACGTAAAATAACCAGATTATACGAAACAACAGGAGCACGGCAACGTACGTTAAAAAAAGAAAAGCACTTTGTAATGGGCAATTATGAAGAAATAGTTGATGACCGTGGTAATAAAAGAAAACTACATTACATAACAGGAGAAGATGGTCTATTTGCTATATTTGTAAAAAATCAAGAAAACGATACCATGTATTACGTACAAAAAGATTATCTGGGATCGTATGAAATGGTTAACGATGAAACCGGCTCCGTAATAAACAGGCAAAGTTTCGACCCATGGGGCAGAAAAAGAAACCCACAAAACTGGACTTATGCAAATTCGCCATGGCCTGATTTATTCGACCGCGGATTTACCGGCCATGAACATCTGGATCACTTTGACCTGATCAACATGAACGGGCGTGTTTACGACCCCTGGCTCGGCCGTATGCTTTCGCCCGACCCCTTTGTGCAGGCGCCAACATACAGCCAAAGCTACAACCGCTACACCTATGCCTTTAACAACCCGCTGAAATATACCGACCCGGGCGGGTATTACATTTTACCTTTGGAAAACACGTTTAATTTTATTCCTTTTTTAACTCCTGCACTTTCGCGTTACAGGATGCCCCAGGCCGGCTCGGTGTTTTGGAAATACAGATATAATTGGGGTACCCAACAATACGAACGATATTATTCCGCAACCGGAAAATCGGAAGTGGTCAGCTATAGTGAAGTATTTACTAATTATGTGCGGCCCAATTCAAAACACATAAATAATTTTATACAATTATCAGATTATATGGCCGATAATAGCATCTCTGGTGGCAGAAGGAACACGGATTTAGTACAAAATAAAATAACAATGAATTATTTTGATAGAACACCAGATGGAAAGTATTATATTCCTCACACTAATATTCAGGTTAACCCTTTCATTGATTATTCTGTTTATAATTTTGGATTGGGCAACGCTGGTGGGGGCACTGCTAATGCATTACAGACAGTGAGCACTGTAAATACTGTTACTGGAATTTTTGCTTCAACTACACAAGGAGTTGTCCAATCTACTATGGTGGGAGCAAATTTCACTTATGCAATATCTGGCAATAGAGTTCTTCTAAATAGTGTAGCAAATGGTTTTAAGTATGCACCATATGTTGGCTTGTTTGTGACTATTGGAACTGGCTCATACCTTTCAATATCAATTAATCCTGCAACAAATCTCCCTTATCAGTCATGGGTTGAAACAGGGATTGATATAGGAGCAAATCTAGGGATTATTTATTTAGGGTCTCAGTATGGAGGTTGGGTTGGAGCAGGTGCTGCTACTATTTATGTTGTTGACAAGGCAGCTTTCAATGCATATATGAATACAGTCAGGGAGCACCCTGATTGGGTTTTACCACCTTCAGTTCACCCTTTTACACATTAAATAAAATTTTAGTATGGAATATTTATTTTATCGACTTTGGCAATTGCTAATAGGAAAATCTGAAGAAGATATGCCTCCTTTTGGTTCAATGATGATTTTTAGTATGCTTATTCTTTTTAATATTATAACAATAGAACTGTTACTACGTCATTTTTTTGATTTTACTTATGCACCAAGAGGTAAAAATGAAATTATACTATACTCGCTTATTCCAATTTCTATTGTTTTAATATTTAATATCTTCTATTTATTTAGAAGAAGAAATAAAATAAAACTAAAATATGAAAATGAGAGTAAGTTAAAGAAGAGAATTGGAAATATTATTTTGTTTACATACGGTATTTTATCTATAGTAATATTTTTTATCATTGGTAATGCCTATCCTATAAGATAAAATACTTCGTCCCGCTCCCGCACGCTAACATCATGTGGGAAGCAGAACCATAAGAAGCGTAGTACACCACTGCGCTTTTTTATTTTTTAAAGTATATTTGTCCTGTATAAGATGAAAAACGGCGAGAAAATAAACCTGCTTCCCCAAAGCCACAACCGCTACAGCTACGCCCTCAACAACCCCCTAAAATATGTTGATCCCAGCGGCTACTACGGCCACCCGCCCTACTACGAAGGCGATTTCGAAAACAACCATTGGGGTGCCCCACCCTCGGCGTAGTTTGCAACTACGCCGTCGTATCAACAGCAACTAAAAACCTTGCTGGTGAAAAAGTCCTGTACCGCAAACAAATCCAATAGCACAGCTCCCGCACTATTACAACGTGTGGGAGCAGCGTGTTTTTATACTACCTGCCTGGTTGCCAGAGCACGTGTTTTTCCGGGCTTGACAGATGATCAATAAAAACATAAAATTCACTACCTTAGCGCCGGCGACGGCCTGTTTGCCATTTATGTTCAAAACAAAGGGCAGGACACCATGTACTACGTGCAAAAAGACTTCCCGATAGCTATCGGGATCGGCTCCTATTACAGCATCACCGACGAAAACGGACGGATAGTGCTGCTGCACGATCGTGAAGAGCAGGTGTATAGCTTCGATCCCTGCCTGCCCGTCCGGAATGCAATGGAGGCGGGGGGCCGAAGGCGTGAACCCAATACCTGGGCGTATTATACCACCCCCACCACCTACCTCTTCGACCGCGGCTTCACCGGGCATAGCCTGTCCCGACACGCAGTTGTCGGGAAACACCTGGATAATTTTGATTTAATAAACATGAACGGCCGTGTGTATGACCCGTGGCTTGGCCGCTTCCTCTCGCCCGACCCCTTTGTACAAGGCCCCCGACTACAGCCAAAACTTTAACCGCTACAGCTATGCACTGAACAACCCGCTGAAATATACCGACCCGGGCGGGTATTACATTTTACCTTTGGAAAACACATTTAATTTTATTCCTTTTTTAACTCCTGCACTTTCGCGTCACAGGATGCACCAGGCCGGTTCAAGCTTTTGGAGATATCGTTACAATCGGGATGGACACTATGAGCGATATTATCCCGCAACCGGAAAATCGGAAGTGGTCAGCTATAGTGAAGTATTTACTAATTATGTGCGACCCAATTCAATACACATTCCAAGCGGCATGAACCTTTATGAAGTAAACGCATTCGGCCGAACCACACTTGTATCAGCATTCGGAGTATTGGGCAAAATCTATATTGCCAACAATGGAGGAATCTTTTTTTCTAATCCTTCTGCTTCTGCCGGAGAGGCAAATGTTTTTGGGAATGGCCAAGCTGGTGGGGGTGGTCCAACATTATCTTTTAGTTTTAATGGTAAAATCACTCTTGGTTTACAAGTGGGAGGTAATATAGGTGGTTTA
>CAJVWU010000100.1 GCA_913009755.1 uncultured Bacteroidia bacterium | reverse complement strand
TATTTGACAAAGTTAGGAAAAGAGCTTGTTATTACTGCTGAAAAACTTAAAGAAACGGTATTAATACCTGCTCTGAATTACTAAACTCTTGCCAAATAATGCAAGAAAATATGAAATAAGATACTAAAGAGGGCGCCAATGGGGCAATCCTTTCGCAAGGCGGCCGTTTCGGCGGTTGGTCACTCTACATGAAAAATGATAAACCTGAATTTACATACAACTTCCTTGGGCTCGAAAGATATGTGGTTGCTGGTTCAAAAAAACTCCCCGCAGGCCTTGTTACCGTTAAACTTGAATTTGCTTATGATGGCGGGGGACTCGGAAAGGGAGGCACAGCAACATTATATGTTGATGGCAAAGCCGTTGCCAGCGGACGCGTTGAGAAAACAGAACCCAATATCTTCTCTGCCGATGAAACGGCCGATGTTGGACTGGATAACCAAACACCGGTTGCTTTGGGTATTGGCTACGGCCCGGAAGAAACGCGGTTTACAGGAAAAATTAACAAAGTGATTGTGGCAATAAAATAATTTTGCGACCCCGGTGTTTTGGTTCAGCAAATAAGAACACACAAAAACCATAAACTTTATAACCAGCAACTTTCATAACTGAAAGTTGCTGGTTATAAGGTTATAAAATTGATTGATAAAAAATCCATTGATAATCAAATTGAAAATAGGTGCGACACATATTGTTTTTATGCTAATAGCATTTTTTTCTTTGTCTGATTCTTATTCTCAGGACCTGGAACCCCGTTTTTTATCAGCCCTGCCAACAGGTGGAAATTTTGTTATTGCTTCTTACGGTTATTCAAGGGGAAATATCCTCGTGGATAATTCACTGCCTATCGAAGGCTTGAATGCACGGCTGAACAACCTTGTGGTGGGTTATGCCCGCAGCTTCAAACTGTTTAACCGACTGACTAAATTTGATGTGGTTATCCCCTATTCATTTGGAAAATTTGATGGTGTCGTCAGCAACATCGACTCCACCACTTCACGAAACGGCCTGGCTGATCCGTTGATAAGAATTTCAATGATCTTAGTCGGGGCCAATCCCCTGAAGCCTGCCGAATATTTCCAGCACGAACCTAAAAAATTCAAATTAGGGCTTTCGCTTCGCATCAGGCCTCCGCTTGGCCAGTACGATCCAACAAAGTTGATTAACCTCGGCGCGAACCGGTGGGCATTTAAAACAGCAGTTGCCGCTTCTTATACCGTCATAAAAAAACTTACTTTTGAAGGGCATCTCATTGCCTGGTTTTTTACCGACAACAAAGCATTTTACAATGGAAATACAATCGCTCAGAAACCATTGGTGGCGACCCACCTGCACATCAGCTATGTGTTTAAGCCGGGTATCTGGCTTGCTGTTTCTGTCGGAACAAGTGGGTTGGGCGAGACCATCATAAATGGTGTTGAACAAGACGATTTGCAAAGAAATTCAAGATACGGAGCAGCATTTGCTTACAGGATCGGCAAACATCACTCATTAAAGGTAGCTTTCACAAGTGGCGTTTCCACAAGGTATGGAGCTGATTTCAACACCCTGATCATCGCATATCAGTTTATGTGGTTTGATAAAAAATAACGATATTTGATTATTAATGAATTAAATAAATTTTAAAAATGAAAAAACTATTTATTACATTCCTGATCTTGCCGTTTTTGATGAGTTGTTCATCAAACGACAGCAGTTCGGAAAAGAACATTCAACTGGTTGAAAAATACATTCAGTCGGTTGAAAATCTGGATTATAAATCCATGACATCCCTGCTGGCTGATCATTATTACGGTTATGGGCCCTCTTACGGCGATTCCATTGGAAAGAAACAGGCTGTGGAATCCTGGAAAAAGAATGTGAAGGACCTGTACAAAAGCATTAAATACAACAGGTCGCGAAACGTTGCAGTGCATATTGAATCGGGTGAAAACAAAGGGGATTGGGTTTCCAACTGGGGGGAATTGCACATCGTGTACAAAAATGGAAAAGAGGTAACCCTTTGGGCAAACACCATTTACAAAATTAAAGATGGTAAAATTGTAAAAAGTTATACTTTTTACAATGAAGCCGATGCCCTGAAACAATTGGGCTATGTTTTTATTAATCCGAACGATTTGTAATATTTAAAATTAACAGTAATGAAAAGAATAGTTTTTATATTGACGGCCATGTTGATAACCACATTGGTTGTGGAAGCTCAATCGCAAAACGAAACATCAATTGCCAAAGGGCTTGGTTTGTATGTTTTCCCCTCAAAAGACCAAACGAAAGACCAACAGGAATTAGACGAATACAAATGCTATAAATGGGCAAAAGAACAAACCGGTTTTGACCCTGTAAACCCGACAAAGGTACAAGCGAAACAGGTTGACCGCTCAGTGGATGGCACTGCCGTGAGAGGTGCAGCCCGTGGAGCCGCCGCCGGTGCTGCCTGGCGCTATTGCGGGAGATGCAGGCGAAGGTGCCGCTATCGGTGCAGTGGTTGGTGGATTGCGTGGCCGAAGGGCTAAAGTTGTTGGCGATGAAATGGAGCAACAACAAAACAACCAGATGGCAGCAGCCAAAGAAAAAGAACTGAAGGATAACTTTAACAAAGCTTTCTCTGCCTGTATGGAAGGAAAGGGTTATACGGTGAAATAGACATTATTCCTAAACAGGTCTAAACCGTTAACAATTTATACCCTGCCGAAAGATATTCGGTTGCGGCAGAAACCGGCATAACTTGTTCGGCAGTAGTTGATATATTTGTCCATTAATTTAAAATACAAAACAATGAAAAAAATTTTATTTATCCTATTACTCCTAATTGGTGGTTATGCCGCCCAATCACAGATACTTATCACTTTATTACTGGGCGATAAATTAAATTCGGAAGACCTGGAATTTGGCCTGGAAGGCGGAATCAACTGGACAAACATATCCGGGCTGGAAACCCATAATTTTGCCCGCAGATGGAACATGGGATTTTATTTTGATTTCCGCTTAAAAAATCAATGGTGGCTTTATACCGGCGTTTTGGTCAAGGCCAATATGGGGGTTGATAAACTGACGGACAATGATCTGAATTTCCTTCAGGCAACAATTTATAAAGATGCTGACGGCAATCGGCTGGAAGGGGATTACGGCCAGAAAATGAACTACTTTTTAGTGCCGGCACTGATCAAATACAGGTTTAAAAACAATATCTACGTGGAAGCAGGGCCTCAGTTCGGACTGATGTACAAATCGTGGGTGCAATTTGAAGGTGATGTTGAAGGCGGGGATGCTATTATTAAGGAATACAACAAAGACAAATTAAACAAACTGGACGCCGGATTTTTGGTTGGCCTGGGTTACAAACTTTTTAAAGGAACGGGCTGGACTATCGGGGCGAAATATTATTATGGCTTTGTCAATGTGTATAAAGGGCAGCCCGGAACGAAAAACAGTTCTGTTTTTTTAAAACTAAATATCCCGATTGGTGCCGGGGAAGTAGCCAAGAAAAAAGCGGCCGAAAAAGCAGCAAAAAGGAAAGCAAAAAAAGAAGAAAAACAATTGAAAAAGGGGCAAAAGAAAAACGGAAAATGAAAACAATTTACAAAACCGCATTACTGGCAACCGTATTTCTTTTTCTGGCTGTACTGCAAACACAAGCACAGTACTCCACAAAAAAAGTCAGGAAAAAATATGCATCATACGAGGACAGCCTAAAGCAGTTTAAATACAATTATGTTTTTCCGATATGGGGACAGGGGGCCTATAAAAAGGGGTTTGACATCCCTTACCCTATCGGGGTCATGGCCAACTATATGTGGTTAAAGCAGGGTATCCTCATTGATAACCTGCAACTTGGCTTTAAATCTGACAGTAAAGATATTCCTTTGACCCCGGTTGATTTTATCGGATTCGGAGATAACATCAATACATCTTATACCGTAAACGTCCGCCCGGATATCTGGCTCTTTCCATTTTTAGATGTTTACGGTATTTTCGGTTATGGCAAATCGCATACCGAAGTAAACATCAACCGTTTAGGTGAGCAGCCATTTAATCTGACATCTATTGTTGACCAGGGCATTTCTACGGCCGGTGTCGGACTTATGGGAGCCTTCGGTATTGGGCCTGTCTGGCTTTCAGTTGATGCCAACTTTACCTGGAACAAACCCGAGTTATTAGATAAATCCGTCAGGGTTAGTGTAGTCGGAATCAGGCTGGGCCATACTTTTGTGTTCAAGAAAAGGCCCGATCGTAATTTTGCGGTTTGGATCGGGGCCATGCGTGCTTCGATGTCTTCATCAACTGTTGGGGAAATAAAAATGATTGATGCCCTGCCGCCCGAAACCTGGGAACGAAGGGATGAAATTGTCAATAATTACTGGGATTGGTATAATAATGAAGCAACACCCCTTCAAAAGAAAACAGCTGACAAAGTTCTTACGCCGATTATTGACCGGCTTGAAACAGCAAATGGCAGTGCTGTTGTACGTTATGGAATGGATAAACAGGTAAAGCAGCTATGGAACGGCTTGCTGGGGGTTCAGTTTCAGCTTAACAAACACTGGATGTTCCGCTCCGAAGCCGGTCTGGTTGGCGACAGAAAATCAATCCTGGTTTCAGTAAACTACCGCTTCCTGGGATTCAGGAAAAAAGGCAGCAAGATGTAAACTGTTCTTTTTGATCTTTTTTTTATCCAGTCTAAAAAGTTATTATTAGCATCGAATATCGTCCGATTTTATTTACCACATTCTCAAAGATTAATATTATCTCATTTATGAAAAACCTTCATTCTTCATATTTATTCTTTTGCTCCCTTTCTTGATGACGGCGCACAAGAACAGCAAACCCAACATCCTCGTTATCTGTGGAGATGACATTGGCCAACCAGATATTAGTGGCCTGCACTTTGGGATTGGCAGGCTTTAAAACACACAACATTGACTGCATTGCCATATTTGATAAAAATGATAACCTGTGGAGCGAACAACCTGCTTATTTCCAATTGCTTTTTGCCATGGACAGCATTAATGCTTTGGCCACTGAGCATCCTGAATGGAAAAATAACTACTTTTATGGGCTTCCAAAAAGATGACTCGTGTTAAAAAATCGTTATTCTGCCTCGCTGACATCCTGTTTTGTTATCAGTTTCAGTTTTTTTATAAACGGATGCAGAACAAACCAGCCACAACAACAGCCCGTTTTCGCCGGCAGCCATACCTGCATTGAATGTCATGAAACCGAATACCACACCTGGAAAGGCTCCGACCATGACCATGCGATGGATACGGCGGTTGCTTCGACCGTACTGGGGGATTTCAACAATGCCACTTTTGAACACAATGGCTTCACCAGCAGGTTTTATACCAAAGACGGGAAATATTATGTGCATACAAAAGGCCCCCAGGGGGTGCCGGGTGATTTTCAGATTGTTTACACTTTCGGGGGAAGGCCATTGCAGCAATATCTCATCCCCTTTGAAAAAGGCCGTTTCCAAACCCTGCCTCTGACCTGGGACACGCAAAGAAAAGTCTGGTATGATATCACCGATTCGGTTTACAAAGGACAGGAAATCAAACCCGATGACTGGCTCTACTGGACCAACAACGGACAAAACTGGAACGGCATGTGTGCCGAATGCCATTCTACCAATCTCCGGAAGAATTACAACCCCGTAACCCACGTTTACCATACCACCTGGTCGGAGATTGATGTAAGTTGCGAAGCTTGCCACGGTCCCGGATCGGAACACAACAAATGGGCCGCATTGAGCGAAAGAGCACGTAAAAGAGACACAACTTACGGGCTGATCGTCCAAACCGGCAACATCACTTCGCAGCAACTGGTGGACCAATGTGCCTATTGCCATGCCCGGCGTACCTCGTTTGGCGATTTTATCCATCCGCTAAAAGATATTTTCGATATCATGAGCCCGCAATTGCCCGTTGTGCCCAATTACTATCCTGACGGCCAGATCAAAGAAGAAGATTATGTGTACGGCTCTTTTATGCAAAGCAAAATGCACCAGAACAAAGTGCGTTGCACCAACTGCCACGACCCGCACAGCCTGAAACTGAAAAAGCAGGGTAACGACCTTTGTTTGCAATGCCATAAAAAAGAAAATTATGATACTTACGCCCACCATCACCACAAACGGTTTACCGGGGAGGGCAGTCCGCTTGTGCTTGACCACGGCCGGAAAACCGTAGCTGTAGGTGAGGGTTCCCTGTGCATCAACTGCCACATGCCGGGGCAGTATTTCATGGGTGTGGATTTCAGGCGCGACCACAGCATGCGCATCCCCCGCCCCGACCTGAGCAATGAACTCAGCACGCCCAATGCCTGTACACAATGCCACACCGACAAACCGGCATCATGGGCTGCTGCCTACACCAAAAAATGGTATAGCAACCCCACCTCACGCCCGAATTTCGGCAAAACGATGCACCGGGCCGACCAGGGAGATACGACAGCCGTCCCCGGGTTGATCAGCCTGATTAATAGCCGGCAGACGGCCAACATCGTGAGGGCCGCGGCAACGGGTTACCTTATCAATTTTCCGGGAACAGAAACGGATACCCTGAACAGGGCCCTGCTTACCGATGCCTCTTCGCTGGTCAGGCGGGAAGCCGTCAGAAACTTTAGCCCCCACGATCTGGACGACCTCATCCAATCGCTGTTTCCCCTGCTCGGCGACTCAACAAAGATGGTGCGGCTGGAAGCTACTTCACGGTTAGCAGGTGTCCCGCGGAAGAATCTTGATACCTTACAGAAACAATTACTCAGTAAAAACATTGATGAGTATATTGCCACGATGAACTACAGCGCCGACTTTGCCGCCAGCCGGCATAACCTGGGCAACCTTTACAGCAACATGGGACAATTTCCGGAAGCCGTTGAACAATACCGGGAGGCCATCCGCATTGACAATCAATTTTATCCGGCCAAAGTAAACCTGGCCATGTTATATAACGGGCTGGGGGAAAACGGGAAAGCAGAGAAATTACTGAAAGAGGTTGTGAAAAACCATCCCGGACAATCGCAGACAAAATACTCCCTCGGACTGCTGCTGGCTGAAATGAAAAAATATGACGAAGCCGTTGATTATCTGCAGCAGGCTGCCAACGAAATACCCGAAAACCCGCGCGTCCATTACAACCTGGGGCAGTTGCTCGATTTCAGTGGAGATACGGCCGGGGCGGAAAAAGCACTACGGCACGCCGTTGAACTGGATCCGGAAAACGTGCAGTTCCTCATCGCCCTTACCCAACTCTACCTCAGGGAAGGTAAATACAAACAAGCCAAACCGCCGGCCCTGAAAATTTACAAGCTAAACCCCAATGACCCCGATGCCCGGAAACTGCTCGATTTTATAAACAGTAAACTGTAAAACGGAAATCATGTTCTCACAATAAAATAAACATCATGAGATATTATAAAATATTCATTTCATTCCTGTTGGTCAGTATCCTCCTGGCAACGGTATTGGTCAATCCGTCAACAGCCTGCACGGGAATACGTTTAATCGCCAAAGACAGCTCGGTTGTTTACGGCCGTGTATTGCAATGGGGCGAATTTGACCTGCAAACCCGCGTCAGGGTCATCCCCCGCGGATATGCCTTTACAGGCCAGACCCCTGAAGGTTTGAATGGAAAAAAGTGGCAGGCCAAATATGGTGTTGTAGGCCTGGATGCACTCCATCTCGACTATCTTCTGGATGGCATGAATGAGAAAGGGCTGGCGATGGGACTGTTTTATTTTGCGGGTTTTGGGAAATTCAATCAATATGAAAAAAACAAGGCGGAAAATACCATAAACACACTGGATGTTATCAACTATGTGCTTACCCAGTTTGCAACCATCGCTGAAGTCAGGGAAGGCATGAGCAAGGTCAGGGTGATTGCCGTGAACGAGAAAGTGGCGGGAATGCCGATCATTGCACACTGGATGGTTACCGAACCCACGGGTAAAAGCATTGTTATTGAGTATACTGACGGCCGTTTGAAGATATTCGACAACACGCTGGGGGTTATTACCAACGCCCCGTCCTACGACTGGCATGAAATAAACCTGCGTAATTATATCGAGTTTACCGATGATGCCCATCCTGCTAAAATCATGGGCGGTAAAGAATATGCCCCGCTTGGTTTTGGCAGCAACATGCTTGGCTTGCCAGGGGATTTCACACCCCCTTCACGTTTTGTACGTGCCGTTGCCTGGACACAAACCGCACGCCCCACCCCCACATCTTCGGAAACTGTTTATGAAGCATTCAGAATCCTCGATAATTTCAATGTCCCGCTTCCGGTGATTACAAAACCCACCCCTGGTGACGATTTAACAAACATGCGCAGTGCCACACAGTGGACAACCGTATGGGACCTTGCCAACCGCGTGCTTTATTATACCACACAGGACAACCGCCGGGTGCGGGCCATTGATGTGAAAACCATTGATTTTTCAAAAATTGGCAATAAAATGCTGGTGCTGCCCCTGGACAAAAAAAGGGAGCAGGACATTGAATATATTAAGGTGGAGTAAAGAACAATTTCTCACGATGCCCGTGTCAAAAGCAAGATTATAAGATTCCAACTAACGTCAAATTGTGTTAATTTCACTCTATAATCCTTTGTTTACAGGCAATTCGGCTAATAATTAACCGAAATAATTTTGATTTTTCTTTAAACTTTTTCATCTTTCTTTCGTCTTTCTCCCCCAACGTTAGCGAAAATATTCAATCGGAATTTTTATGGTAGGGGGATTGTGCCTAACGTTTGCGCTATTAATAGTTGCCGCTTGCGAAGTACGTTCTTGTCTGGTTTTACCAGACTTGAAACGTACTACAAATGTGAAATTTATAATTGTCCCGGCAATTATTTATGAGCGTTTGTTGGGCACTGTTTTTTTTTCATTTTTTAATTTTATAAGATACCTCGTTCAGTGATGATAATCTCAATTTTTCCACTAGGTCATTTATTTTTCTGACTCCAATTTATTGTAAACCTCAATATTAGATTTTAAAGTAGGATTTTTTTTTACAACAATAGTATTACCTAATCCTCTGGCAATGGTTTTGATGGATTATAAAATGAATTATACAAACTATTGAAAGAACGTTGAGTAATTATTGAGGGTATTATTTCATCACAGCCAGAGCCAACTGGAAAGTCATTCATAATAGGAGATTTTAGATAGCATAATTGTGTTGCGTAAAAAGTGACAATTTCATTGTGACAATTTATAATATCGAAAACTCGTTCATTCACAAAAAATGAATAGCGTTCTTCAGCTTTGGCATCCTTAGAGTGAATTATTTCATTTCTTGATTTTTCAAGTTCTATTAGGTGTTGCCACCATGTTTCATTTACTGGAGAAGGAACTCCAATTGCCTCTGGTATTATTAATTTTAGTTTGTCTTTTAAACTAAAAAAACGTTCAATGCCATCTTTATTATATACTTCCTTTTTTCCTGTTTTCTCTATCACATATTCATAATGATAAGGAATACAGGTATTTGCCATGCACTCGATGGTTGTATAGGAAATGATTATTGCTTGGATAATTTCTTCAAAGTAATCATAAAACTCTGATGATTGTTCATCGGACAGAATCAAGTATGTAACCCCTCTATCATGCATTTCTTGATACTTGGAAATCGCTCTTTCTAACGCTTTGTTCGCAATACTAGCGTACATAGCAATATCGTTGGGGATATTCATAATATAACCTCTTTCAGAGTTAGTGATTCGCCAGTTGGAAGGCAGAGTAAATTCTTGTCTCAAATTATCTTCGTTGATCATCATATCTGGCTTGGAAAATCTGAGATCATAATTTTTAGCAATTCTGATCATTTTTTCTTTTCCCAGTTGAAATATTAAATCAACTAATTCCCAATTAGAATTATCTTGATTATACATGAAGAACACTGTCTTGCTATCAGCTTTAAAGGTTTTCTCGATTTCTTTAATCAGAATTTCATCTGATGCTAGAAATAGATTCAATACATCAATAATTCTATCTACTTGAAGGACATAATTATCCTCATCTATTATTTCATCAATTAGAAAACAAAGTATTAAATCATCACTGATTTCAAAATAGAAGGAAATATCAGTTAATGGTCGAATTCCTTCCCTATTTTGTTTCATAATTTTATTTACTTTAATGAACACTAATAGAAAAGGTTGAATAAATTCACTGAAGCAATTAAGAGAGTGTTTTACAAGCTCAACAACATCTTCTTTTGCTATAGTCTCTTTAGAGAAAAATAAGTTGTGTGTACCTATTGGGTTCAGCCAGAATCCACGTTCTCGATAGATTTTCAATTCCTCTGGAATTTCACAAAGATAATCGAACTGAATTTTATTCAATTTTGACTGGAAGTTTTCATGCACATACTCTTCCTTAAATTGAAAAGAGCTATTGTCAATAATGAGTAAGTTCCTTGCCATAAAAATTAGTTATTTACTTTCATTTAATCTTAGTATCTATGTTGATTTAAATAGTGCCCAACGGTTTGCAAATATGCACCGTAGCCGTTTGTTTGCGGGGTTTTTGTTGATTACGTGTATGTTTATTTTACTTCTCATTTTTCTTAATAACTGCTAAGCAGGCTATGGGGTATGATTTGCTGTTATGGCGCGTTATTGGGTTAATGGTAAATCCGTAATATATTCAATACTAGTGTTAATTACTTTAGCCCAGTTCATTTTACCATTTATGTCTATATTGCTTGTCTCATGAGTTTTAATTGTTTCATATCTATGTTCTCCATGCTTTTGCAAAACTTTATATTTATAGGCTCTAAAAGGGTTAAGGATTTTTTGTGCAGCATTAGGGTCCATTGCTATATTAACACCCAAAAGTTTGTTTGTTACAATGCTTGGATAAATCAGCCCATTAAATTTAGGGATTCTCATTGTTTTAGGCACCAAATGATGTTTTTGTTCGTCAGTGAAAATTTGATAAATTGCATTGGTCAAATTGTAGATAGGATATTTCTCCGAATGTTCTGATTTAAAAATAGCAGAAAGAATATTATCAATATCCTCCGAGTATTTCGAACTTTCAATAAAGTGTTGTCCGAATATGCTTCTATAATCATTTCCGAGTCTAACAATTTCTTTACAACCTACAATCCCAATATTTTCAATTTTTTCATTCATGTCGTAGTCCATAAATGTTATTTCGTCTCCAACATTTGGTCTCACCTCAAATAATGTTGTTGTCGGTGATGTAGCACAATACAATGTACTTTGTCCTTTTACATTGCAACGACCATCCCGATTAACTTTTTTTCCTGGTGGCGCCCAAAGTTCGTTGACATGATTGAAAAAATCAATCGGTTTATCGCCATTAAAGTTTAATCTAGCACGATATAAATACTGTAGATTTATATTATATGATGTTGTAGTATATATTGATGAAAGATTTGACGAGAATAATTTTTTCCAATCAGTAAGTTGAAGGGAATGTGATCTAATATTTTTGTCTATATCTGTCCAGAAATTATTCATGCTAATGCTGAATTCATTGTTTTAATGCGCCATAACTATGGTATATCTACAACTTTTACTGTGTCAAAGATACTAAAGAACAATTTGAAAGCAATTCACAACGCCACCAAAAAAACTTCAAAAAACCGGGTCGGTCAAATCCCTATAATGTTTATCTTTA
>CAJVWU010000099.1 GCA_913009755.1 uncultured Bacteroidia bacterium | reverse complement strand
CGCTGATGTTCGCGGATTGGTTATGATCTGATCTGCGTTTTTCTGCGTAAATCTGCGTCTGTATTTTTTTAACGCTGATGTTCGCGGATTGATTATGATCTGATCTGCGTTTTTCTGCGTAAATCTGTGTCTGTATTTTTGACGCTGATGTTCGCGGATTGATTATGATCTGATCTGCGTTTTTCTGCGTAAATCTGCGTCTGTATTTTTTTATCGCTGATGTTCGCGGATTGGTTATGATCTGATCTGCGTTTTTCTGCGTAAATCTGCGTCTGTATTTTTTTAACGCTGATGTTCGCGGATTGATTATGATCTGATCTGCGTTTTTCTGCGTAAATCTGCGTCTGTATTTTTTTATCGCTGATGTTCGCGGATTGATTATGATTTTTACTCTTCATCATTTCTTTCAAGGCTTTGTAAATATTCTTTTGTCAGCACCCTTCTTTTATATTCGGGTTTGGTACCAAAATTTAGCAGGAGCCCAACTTCCAGTTCAGTACCCTTCAGGTAATTCACCAAAATCGTTTCATGAATGGGGGCTATTGTTTCGATGGCCTTTAATTCAACGATGACCAATTCTTCAACAAGGATATCAGCAATATAATCCCCTACCACCTGATCATCGTAAAACACTTGTATTGGTAATTGGTTTGAACAACTTAATCCCATTTTTCTTAATTCAATCAACATGGCATTTTCGTAAACCTTTTCCAGGAAACCATAACCCAAAGTGTTGTAAACTTTGAAAAAGGCTTTGAGTATCAAACCGGTTATTTTTGAATGTTTGAAATTCTCTTTCATAATTCTTTTTTTTGACAAAGATTAATATTTATGTGTTGTTTCTGTTTAACACAAAGATACATTTTGCTTTTCAGATTTGCGAAATTATGATTGATTATGATCTGATCTGCGTAAATCTGCGTCGGTCATTCTTTCAATATTCTTCAAGGGGAGCAATGTAAATATCATAAATTTCCCCGATTTTTACAGACAAGGCAATTTTGCTGCCATCGGGAGAGATTTGGGGGCAACAGACAACATATTCATCATCGGTCAGGCGTTCAAGGTGGCTTCCGTTTTTGTGCATACTGTAAACTTCACCCTGCGGATTGTCTTTTTTTGAAACAAAATAAATCATATTCCCGTCCGGGCCGAATGCCGGATCAAGAAAATCGAAATCATCAAAAAGGTTGAGCACATTGCCATACCAGTTTATCATCACCAGTCTTGATTTGATTTCACCTTTTTCAGTAATTAAAAACAGAATCCTGTCACCTTTGGGGGAAACGGCAGGGGAAAAACAGGCCTCTGCATTGCCATAAAGTTTGTTCAGGTTCCGGTAATAAAACTCATAACTATAGATTTCCCATTTTTTTTCATGTTCGTCAAATCCTGAAAAAAATACCAGGTTATCATTATTTCCAAAAGAGGCCTCCCTGCCCTGAATATCGCGGTTGAACAAAAGCTTTATCTTCTTGGTCGCCGTATCCAGCACATATAATTTTTCAAGACCGTTCCTGTCGCTGTCAAAAACCACTTTCCTGCCTTTGTCAAACCAAACGGGATGTTGTTCATCTGATAACGACGATGTAAGCTGATAAGATGAGCCGGTTTGGATATCATAAATAAAAATATCCCGGTTGCCGTTCCGGTCCGATTGATACAATAATTTCTTTCCATCCGGAGACCATTTGGGAAAGAGGTCGTTACCGGGGGAATGTGTTACGTTCGATCCGCTGTCAATGACAAACGGCTGGGCGGATAAAACAACGGAAATAAAACTGAATAAAATCAGGAAGTTGAAGAATAGTTTTTTCAGCCTGAACCTGCAACGTAATATCCGGTTTGTCATGCCGGCAAAAATAGGAAAAACAGGAAAAATGATATTTGTTTGATGATGTTGTTCCACCCCCTTAATCCCCCGCACCGCCTGCTCACAAAGGTTCGGGATTCGTCGGTCAGGCAGCGGGGGAAACTCTATAATAAAAACCGGTTAAAACTTAAGGTTGATCCCGGCCATAAAGTTGAACTCAGCCTGTGGAAAATAGCCGTTCATTTCATATTCCGACCCGTCGTAAACATAGCGGTAAACCCAGGCATTGGATTCATATTTCACATTAAAAATGTTGTTGACGCTCACCCAGAAATCCATTTGCCTGATGAACCCGGTATGGATGCTGTAAAAAAACTTCAGGTCATTTACAAAATAGGGGTTAAGACTGCGTTCCAGACTGGATGTGTTATCAATGTATTGCCGGCTCACATATTGCGAAACCAGTGAAATACTGAAACATTTTACCGGTTCAACAGAAAAGTTACTTGACAGGGTAAAGTCCGGTGAAAAAGAAATATCGGTCTTGCCGAGGGTATCTGCAACCTGTTCGGGCCACAAATCCCAGTTGTCAACATAAGAAACAAAATTCAGGATTTTATTTTGGCTGTATGTGGCGTTCAGTTGCCAGTTGACGATTTTCAGGAAGCGGGCAGCCCCGATGAATTCAATACCTGCACGGTAGCTTCCGGGCACATTGGTCATAATTGGCGATCCCACATTATTGATCTTTCCCGTTTGTACAAGCTGGTCTTTGTAATTCATGTAAAAGCCGTTGAGTTCGGCCGTAAAATGAGCGGAATTGAATTTATAGCCAACTTCCAGGTCATAAAGCCGTTCGGGAAGAACCTGTTGTCCCGGGTCTGCATCACGGAAAACGGAACGTGAAGGTTCACGGTTGGCGATCCCTCCGTACAGGTACAAACTATTTTGTCCGTTAATATTGAATGAGAGCCCGATCTTGGGATTGAAAAAATTGTAATCGTGCGTTTGTGTCAGGTCCCGCAAATCATCGTGTGTCCCTTTCATGTCGTAACGAATATAGCGATAAAGCAGGTCCAGATAGATGTCTATATTTTCCGTAACGTGATAATTTGCCTTTGCAAAAACATGAAAATTGTTTTTCATCCCCGTATTGTAATACCACGGGCGGTCATAGTCCCCCAACCGGGCAACCTGCGACCAGATGACATAGCCGTAATGCTTGCCGAAATACTGGTTCGCCCCCGCCCCGAAATTCAAATCGAAACGTCCGGGATTGTATGTCATCGAAAGATTAGCCCCGTAAAAATCATTGTCCAGCCATTTTTGTCTGATCAGGCTGGTATGGCTAATGGTGTCCCCGCCGATGATTGTGTCATTCCAGCCATAATCACGAAACGGCTGGTTGTTTTTATAACTTTCGTAATAACCCTTCCCCCGTGTATAAAACAAAGTGGCTGCCAGGTTCAGTTTTCTGGAAAATTCGTGTGCATAATGCATCTGGTAATAGGATTGGCTGTAATTGTCGGTCTGGTTATCGTAATAGCCTGTGATCATGCCATTTACATCAAGTATAACTCCTGCCGGATTATAAGTCCGGTTTGTTTCCAGACTGTCTTTCGGGGTTCCGTACCAGGCCTGATAGGTTTTTTCTTTTCCGCTCAGCACAATGAATTTCAGAATATCCTTTTTGCCATAATAACCACCCGACACATAAAACGATTTCAGGTTGGATGAGGCCCTGTCAACATAACCGTCGGAACGGACCAGCGACACACGACCGTCAAACAACCATTTATTTTTAATTAATCCGGTGCCAAATTTTAACGTCCCTTTAAAGGAATTGAAAGAACCGCCGGCAATAGCCAGTTCCCCATAAGGATCGGTGTTAAATTCACCGGTTTTTATATTGATGCTTCCACCAAATGAAGACTCCCCGTTTGATGAAACTCCAACACCACGCTGCACTTTCATATTGTCAATGGAAGAAGCCAGGTCGGGCAAGTCAACAAAATAGACTCCCTGCGACTCGGCATCGTTCACGGGCACCCCGTTCAGGGTAACATTAATGCCTGTCAGCCCTGTTCCCCTTATTCTGATATTCGTATAACCAATACCATTGCCTGCATCAGAGGTGATAACAGTTGACGGCAGGGTTTTCATGATGTATGGCAGATCCCGTCCCGTGTTGTGCCGTTCGATCTGGCCGGCATTCATTTCCCGGTTTGTCACCGGGTTTGCCCCGCCTGCCCTGATGGCCGATATCACCACTTCATCGTTCACATACACCGTGGGTTCAAGCCGGATATCGAGCCGGATATTCTTATCGGCGTTTACCGCTTTCTCAGCAGTCGAGTAACCGATAAAAGTTACTTTCAAAGTATATTCTCCGGTTTTCAGTTTTTGAAATAAAAAGGAACCGTCGTTGCCCGACGTGGTCGCCAGTAATGTATTCTGAATAATGATATTGGCACCTGGCAAAGGCTCGCCGGTTTGACTATCAGTTACTTTACCTGAAATTGAAAACTGCGCACGACCGGGAAAGGCCAGGAAAATGAAAAGATAAACGAAGCATAATTTTTTAAGCATATCTCATTGATTTAACCGTTTAAAAAACATTAAATCAACAGAGGTCATCCGGGTATGGGTTGTGTTTAAAAACTCTCTCCCTTCGCCGGCATTACCCGGATCAGGTTCAGAGGGTATGATCTCAGCCCTTGTATTGAGGCACCCCTGTTGGTTGATGCAAAGATAATAAAAAGAATCAGGAAAAAAAGAACCGGGAACAATGGAAAAGCTAATAAATCACTAATTTTCCGGTATAAACCTGGTTGTCATCGGTTTTAATGTAGAGCAGGAAAAAACCTTTGTTGAGGTTTTTACTTTGTATTGTTAACTCCCGCTTCGATATATCATGCATTTGAAATCTTAATTTGCCTCCTGCCCCATAAATTTCAACACGACTAATACGTTTCTTTGATTTTATTTTAAACTTTGAATTTATAATTACAGGATTGGGGGAAATGGATATTTGCGCTTCAAAAGGATTTTCGCCAATACCCACCGTATTTATATAACAGGGATTCCCAGGTGAGTTTTGATAAATTAAAGAATCGCCATCATAAGCGCATAATAAACTAAAATCCACATCAAGGATGCATTCATAATACCTGTTTTGAAAAAGCCCATGTAAATTACCTATTCCTTCTACCCAACCTTCACTATCGTAACTTGCGAACGACCAGGTCTTTCTTGGTATTCCAAGATAAGTCATTGTATCTACGCCGATACATATTAACACAACTTCGCAATCTCCCTGATTGGGAAGGCTAAGTACCTGAACTGTATCGCCTATACCAATATTAAAATCATAGAGCAGGCTTTCTTTATTTGAATAGTTGGGTTGGAAAAATACCTTCCCCGCATCTTCCCTGATTAAACCGAACAAAAGACAATCCGTAAGTAATGAGTCAGAACAAACCCAAACCTTTTTATATTGTAAATTTTCCGTAACCGAGTCACCTTCTATTTTATAAATCAAGGTGACGGTCCCTCCGAAATTCATGGTTTCGGAAACATTCCATTGTTTTCCCTCTTTAACAAAATCCTGCGAAAAAGAGTTAGAGATAACAAAAACAACGTTTAGGAGAAGAATAAACTTTTTCATGGAAATCAGATTAATGGTTAATATCTGTTTCAAAGGTAATGTATTCAGGTTGAAAAGTCAAATCAAGTATTGCCTTTGCAAGGTCGAATACTTTTGTTTTGCAATTATCAATAACGGCAGAATCAGCCGTACAGGCAATACCTTGTGAAACCGATTTCAAATGATGGTCAGGTGAATGGGTTGTCAGGGCATTTCCCGTCAGTGCATTCTGTTGTAACAGTTCATTCAAACGGGTTGCCAGTTGCCCGCTTTTGCTGACCGGTTCATCAAGATAAATAATGACTTCCCCCGGATGAACGGAAGCAAGATATCTGACCAATAAATCCAGTGTCCTGTTCAGTATTTTTTTCTGTAAAGTACTGCGGTGCATCTCGGCAGCATCCCGCAAAAAACCATCCATGGCAATAAACACAGGCTTCCCCAGCAGGTAACTTCCGATGGTCCTGATCACATTATAACCATCAACATACAAACTACTGTCCTCCTCAGTCATATCAAGGCTTTTGCTTTTTCTCAGTCCGCAATCTTTTTGGGTGACAACCCCCCGAAAAAGCATACTCCGTTCCCTACTGACAAGTTGATATTTATCACCCACTATTTTCAGTATTGATTTTTGCGGGTATCCCCTTTCCAGTAAATAGAGGTAATCTTTTACCGCTTTTTCGAAATTCACGGATAATAAAAACATTGAGCTTATTTTCTAATTTTGTAAAATTACAAAAAAGTAAACCATGAAAATCCTGATCCTGAACGGCCCGAACCTGAACCTGACCGGAAAACGCGAAAAAGAAATTTACGGAAACGTTTCCTTTGCGGAATATTTTCAACAGTTAAAATCACTTTTCCCTGAATTTGAGATCAGCTATTTCCAGTCCAATGTTGAAGGCGAAATCATTAACCGGTTGCAGGAAGCCAATCAGGCACAAGATGCCGTTATCCTGAATGCCGGGGGATACACCCATACTTCGGTTGCCATTGCCGATGCCGTAAAATCCATGGATATTCCGATGGTTGAAGTTCACCTTTCCAACATCCTTGCCCGTGAAGAATACCGGCATGTTTCATTGATCGCACCTCATTGTGCCGGTTCCATTTTCGGCTTCGGGTTGGATTCGTATCGCCTGGCTTTGGAGTGGTTTGGTTTTTCGAGGCAAAAAACCCAGCCCTGAAAGGACAGGGTCAATCTTCCCCCTTCTCACTAAAATCGTCGGGATCAAGGTCGGTAAACTTTTTCTTTTTTCCGAGATGATACTGAAGGACAATGTTTTTTCTGTAAATATTTGAAACCTGCTTTTGAGTGAGTGCTTTTCGTTTTTCCTTTAATCTGGCATGATTGCGATAAAAATACAAATGGGCTTCTATCACAGCCACAAAATCCATTACGCCCCCTTCCAAAAGGAATTTAATGGCGGCTATCCCGTCGAAGATCAACCTGACAAAAAAAGTATAAAAGAGTTTCTCTTTGGGTAAATTCTTATACAACAATGCAAAATTATTCCTGAAATTCAGGTAAGTTTTCCTGGCCGATTGTTTGGGGAGTGTACCCCCGCCAACATGATAGACTGTTGATGAAGGACAAACCATGATCTTATACCCGTTGTTTTTCAGCCTCCAGCAAAAATCAATTTCTTCCATGTGGGCAAAAAAATCATCGTCAAGCCCCCCAAAACGGTGATAAATATCGGCTTTAACAAACATACATGCGCCGGTAGCCCAGAACACCTCACGGGCATCATCATACTGGCCCTCGTCTTTTTCAACATCCTGAAAAATCCTTCCCCGGCAAAATGGGTAGCCGTATTTATCAATAAACCCCCCTGAAGCGCCTGCATACTCAAATAATGACTGGTCGTAATAAGAGATGATCTTCGGCTGGCATACGGCAATATTTTTGTCCGATTCCATAAGCTTCATCACAGGGTTTATCCAGTTGTCGGTAACCTCAATATCCGAATTCAGCAACACATAATAATCTGCCTCTATCTGACGGAGTGCCATATTATATCCGCCTGCAAAACCAGCATTGTACTTGTTTTCAATCAAGCGTACGTGAGGGAATTCTTCCTCCATTACTTCGGTGGAACCATCCAGCGAATTGTTGTCGGCAACCCATATTTCGGCATCTTTCCCCGTGCGTTCAATGACCAGGGGCAGGAATTTTCTCAGAAAATCCTTTCCGTTATAATTCAATATGACAACTGCAACCTTTTTCACTGGTTTTTCCCTTCCTGCTTTTTCCAGCGTTTGTGCGACCAAAGCCAGTTATCGGGTTGATTCCTGATGGTGTTTTCCAATAACCTCACATATTCGGAAGTGATGAATCCTTCTTTGGTTTCTTTGGCATTTTTTGTTATGGTTTTTATTTCCACCTCGTAAAAACCCCTTCTTACACGGGAAACATCGAGATAAAGTACGGCATAATTCAACGCCCTGGCCACTTTTTCAGTTCCGCCGTAAAAAGCAGTCTGATGTCCGAAAAAGTTGATAAAATAACCCATTTCATCCCTTGCCGGTGATTGGTCTGCCAAAACAAAAACCGTCATCAGTTTATCTTTTAAAGCAACAAGTGTCCGGAATACTTTTCTATAATCAATCATCAACGTTTCTTTGTATTTCTGTCTTTGCTTCACCATATAATCATCAAAAAATTTATCCAGCAGCGGTTTGTAAATTGCGCCCCCGTCATGTTTTAAAAACAAGGCAATTTTGTTGCCTGCCCATTCCCAGTTACCACAATGGCCCAACAAGGCAAAAACGCTTTTTTTTTCAGAATACAAGTCATCCAGCACCTCCTGATTTTTAAAAACGACCCGCTTGTCAAATTGTTCAGGCGTTATTCTTTGTGATTTTATGAGTTCGACAATTAAGTCGGACAAGTTACGGTAAAATTTCCGGCTTATCTTTTTTATTTCCTTTTCATTTTTTTCAGGGAAACATTTCCTCAGGTTAGCGACGATAATCTTTTTGCGGTATTGAATAATATGGCGGATAACAAAAGCCAAAAAATCAGAGAAAAAGTAAAGCAAAACCAATGGCAGCAAGGCAAAGGAAGCAAAAAAGATTTTCAGGAGCAGATTCCTTATTTTCATTTGTGATTGTACCGGTAAAAAAGGCAAAATTACGCTAAAAAACGAGGTTTGTCAAATAGAAGCCTAACGTGGTTGCAGATAATAATCGGTAGCAAAACTGCCATAAGTTGACGGAATGATGACATCATCAATATCCAGGGGATTCCATGTGCGGCTATAAATGTACTTTTGCCACTGGTTGTTATGCAACTCGCCCACAGCCGTTGAGTGGATCAGCAAAAAGTCGTTGGTTGAAAGGTCTTTGGTGTAAAAAACAAAACGTTTGTCCCGTTGATTGCCCAGTGTATAATACTGCCAGATTTCATAAGGATAGCCGGCCGGCTCGTTGTAACTTTTTGAAACCACATTGGGCGGGCCATACTGCAAATAAACACGCCCCCGGTCGGTTTTGTATCCTTTTATGCGCAAGGCGTTATAATCATGGTTTACCTGATCAACCAATAATTTATAAGCCTGCCATGCTTTTGCAGGCTGGGTATTGTTGCGTTGCAGCCAGAAATTGAGGAAATATTTCTGTAATGTTTGTAAATCAGCTTCTTTAAACAACGACTTGGCAAAATTCTTTTCGGGCTCGGTGGAAATGGGATAGAGATAATCAATGTATTGCAAGAGCGTATCTTTTGAAGTAATCTGGCTGGCAAATGAGTTGTTGGTATTGAGGGCAAGCATACTGGTATAATTATATTCAGCCCCGGGGTTGAAACGATAGAAATATTTTTGCCGCGATGCTATAACCTGGTTATTCCGGTCGCGGGCTTCAAGTACCAGTAAATACCTTCCGCTTGGTAAATCACTGATATTTATCGAGTTTAATAAAATATTTATGCGTTTCCCATTCTGTTTCTTGGCAAAAAAGTACTGATCAAACTTTTTATCCAGTTCCACAGGCCTGATATAATAATAAAGTAAAAACTGATTGCCCCCCACAAGGCTGTCAACATTGTAAAGTTCCGAATAAAATGTCAGGTTTTTCGCCACTTCGGGATAGTAACTGATGGCGTAAGGAACAATTTCATAACCGTTTTTTTCAAGCAGCCCCCCCTCATCGGATTTTTGATACGAATGGACCAATTCAATATCTGAAAAACTTATTTTGTCCTTTGTATAATCAACAACAAATTCATCAGTACTTGTCAGCGGTTCCTCATCACTGTTTTTATCGTTGATGGTCAGTTCAATCTGATAATTTCCATTGGGCAGTGCATAACGTTCCACATTCAGCATATTGTTGATAAACTTTGTGGTGTCTTTTATTTTCGGGCTCTTCAGCTCATACTTGTCATAATTAATGATGCTGTCGTTCTCCCTGAAAATAATTTGAACATCCACTTGGGCCTGGAAGGTGCCATCCGGCTGCAGGGCATACACGGCAGACTGCCCGCTGACCACGAGGTAGGTTTCGATGTAAGGTTTGTTATCAGGCGTATTGAAAATGGCATACGACAGATAGGCTTCCAGGTTCTTGCCAGACAGGCTTCCAATACCTGCAAAAATGGAAAATAGTATAATTATAAATGGTTTCATTATCATAAAATTTAATATTACAAAGTTACTGTAATTTGAAAGTGGAATCAGGCAAAAGGGAAAATGATAAATGAAAACCGGAAAAAATAGTCTTCTTTACTTTAATCGGTTAATTTATATTTCAGGGCTCAGTGATTTTTTGCATTTTTTTTTTTTAGAAAAAAACAGATTACTGTTTTCTGAAACAGGGGAAAAAAGAATTGCAGATAATGCGTTGGTTGCATTAACATTAATGATAGCTGTTAGCAAACCTGATGAAAAAGATACAATGGTAAAGGTGATTGTAAATTTAATAAATAAGAATAACTAACGACGGCACAACAAAAAATAAAGTGCATTTAGCTGAAAGCACTAAATATGAATAGGATAGCAATAAATAAGCATAGTAGCAAACTGAAAAATCGGAGCCAATGTAGGTAAAAAAGAGATATGCGGAGAATATTTGCGATAAATTCCTTAAATATGCGGAGATTATTTTGCATATTTGCTGCATAATAAAGAAATATTATGGCAAAATATATATATCAATATAACAACTGGCCTAATTTTACTTGGGATGAAAAAGAAGTTCAACTTATACTTGGGAAAGTTCGCCATTTACAAGGGAAAATTTTTGGACAAGTTAGTGCATTAGGTTTTTCAATAAAAGAAGAAACACTGCTTACTACTTTGACACTTGATGTGTTAAAATCATCTGAAATTGAAGGAGAATTACTAAATTATGAACAAGTCCGTTCATCTATTGCAAGAAGATTGGGGTTAAGTTATGCAGGAATGGTGGATCCTGATAGAAATGTAGAAGGTGTTGTTGAAATGATGCTTGATGCAACACAGAGCTATGATAAACCACTTGACGACGAAAGGCTATTCGGTTGGCACGCCGCTCTTTTTCCGATTGGTCGAAGTGGAATGTATAAAATTGATGTCGGTTGTTATAGAAAGGAAGAAATGCAAATTGTTTCAGGTGCTATGGGAAAGGAGAAAGTTCATTATCAAGCCCCATCCCCGAAACAAGTAAAATATGAAATGGACAGGTTCCTTGAATGGTTTAACAATAACACAAAAATAGATTTAGTTATTAAATCGGCAATTGCCCATTTTTGGTTTATTATTATTCATCCTTTTGATGATGGTAATGGTCGTATTGCCAGAGCTATTTCCGATTTGCTGTTGGCTCGTTCTGACGATAGTTCACAGCGTTTTTACAGTTTGTCAAATCAGCTTTTGTTAGAACGAAAAGTTTATTATAACATTTTACAAAAAGATCGACATAAAAACGGTGAAATAACAGAATGGATAGTTTGGTTTCTTAATTGTTTATATCATGCTTTGAAAAATACGGAACAAACGATACAAAAGGTGCTTTACAAAGCTGATTTTTGGGACAAACATAAAAATACGGAATTAAATAGTCGTCAACGATTAACGCTAAACAAACTTCTTGATGGTTTTGAAGGAAAATTAAAGACATCAAAATGGGCAAAAATCACAAAATGCTCACAAGATACTGCTTTACGAGACATAAAAAATTTAATTGAAAAAGGAATATTAAGACAAGAAAGTTCAGGAGGACGAAGCACTAATTATGAATTAGACGACTTATAAAACACTGGCTCTAACAATGTATAAGCGTAATGCGGGTAAAGTACTAAATATGAACGAATTAACAACAAAGAAACATCGGTAGGAAATGGAAGGAAAGTGCTTCGAAATCCCCGCACTACGCACAGGCAAACCGTTATAAGCAATTGGAGCAAAACCAAATACACCACTGAAAAGAGGTAAAGCACTATGACAAAAAAAACATATCAAATTAAAATTTCACTACGAGGTAGTAAACCAAAAATATGGAGACTAATTTTAGTTCCGTCTGACTTATTGCTATCAGATTTTCATAAAATCATACAGACAACAATGGGCTGGACTAATTCACATTTACATCAATTTATAAAAAACCGGACTTTTTATTCACGCAGAATGGCGGATGATGATTTTTGGGGAGAAATGGACAATGTTGATTATTTAAAAATAAAAATATCAGATTTACTGAAAAAAGAAAAAGACAGAATAATTTATGAATATGATTTTGGAGATAGCTGGGAGCATGACATTTCTCTGGAAAAAATAGAGCCGAATAAAGACATTGGGAATATTCCTGTTTGCTTAGCTGGAAAAAATAATTGTCCACCAGAGGATTGCGGTGGAGTTTGGGGGTATGCGGATATGCTGGAGATTTTAAAACATCCGGATCATGAAGAATACAAAGAATATATTGAATGGTTAGGTGAAGAATTTGACCCGACACATTTTGACAAAAATAAAATCAATGAAATGTTAAAAACAAAAGACTTTGGATGTTTTGAAATATTATGAAACAAGAAACAACATTTAGACCATGAGATCGGAAGAGCGTCGTGTAGGGAAAGAGTGTAGATCTCGGTGGTCGCCGTATCATTAAAAAAAAAAAGAACACAAACATAAATTA
>CAJVWU010000098.1 GCA_913009755.1 uncultured Bacteroidia bacterium | reverse complement strand
ATTTGACAAAGTTAGGAAAAGAGCTTGTTATTACTGCTGAAAAACTTAAAGAAACGGTATTAATACCTGCTCTGAATTACTAAACTCTTGCCAAATAATGCAAGAAAATATGAAATAAGATACTAAATCCACATCCTTTAATTTTGACAACACCGAAAGGTCGGGAATAAAAAATATTTTATTGTGGTCGAAAGCAATGCGTTCAAGTTCTTTCAATTGTGTAAACCATCCGGGAATAATCAAAAGGTCGTTGTAACGGATATAAAAATATTTCAGGTTACTCAGTACGCGGAGTGTGTCGGGGAGGGCTGGAATGTTATTATAGGAAAGATAAAGTTGTTTTAACAAGGTCAGACTTCCCAACCCTTCCGGTATGCTGTCCAGTTGATTATAATAGAAATCCAGTTCTTCAAGATTTTTCAAAGAGAGAACCTCTTTTGGAATAGTTGCAAAAGCATTTTTATAAAAAATGATTGATTTAAGTTGTGTAAGCCGTGCAAATGACGGAGGAACCGTTGAGAGATGATTCATTCCAAGGTTTAACCTTTCCGTGTTTATAATTACAGTTACGTATTCTCAGGTTAACCATGGAATCGGAAAGAGCATATCTGAGGATGCTGTCCATCACCAGCCGGTTTATTTTTGCCTCCGTTTCCATCTGTTGCCTATACACATTGAGAAGCGAATCTGTCTTTTTTTGAGCAGGGCTGTTTTTATCAATGTTTTGTGAAAAAACAGGTGAGAAAAATAGTTGAAATATTGTTGCTTATGCGGGTTTCATGCATTTCAATATTTTTAAAAATCTATTTTTATTTGTCTCTTTCAATAAAAGAAATAATTTTGCGACATCAAAAATTGACAGGATGCTTGCATACATTGGGGTATCAAAACTCCTGACCCATCGAAAATCTCGTTATTCAAATGAAACATGCCAAATATACGTTTTTGTTATTCCTTTTTTTTGCAATAAGTAATGTTGTTTTTGCCGCAAACGATACTACCAAAGCTAAGACACACCTGGATTTTGGTGCTGATTTATACAGCCGGTATATTTGGCGTGGCACACGATATGGCGGAGACTCGCCAAACATACAACCCGGGATTTCATTTTCCTATAAAAATTTTGAAACAGGTGCCTGGGGAGCTTATTCACTTGGCGGTGTGAATCCTTATCAGGAAATGGACTTATACATCAAATATAATTTCATCCACGATATGTTTTCTGCCATCATCACCGATTATTATTTTCCAGATGAAAACGGAACTTATCACTATTTTGATTACAGCAAAAATTCGACCGGACATGTTTTTGAGGGGGGTGTAAGTTACAACGGGATAAATAAAGTCCCCCTCACTTTTAGTGCTTTCGTTAATTTTTATGGGGCCGATGCAGCAAAATTAGGCACAAACCCTTCTGACACAACTATTTTCAATAAAAAAACCGGGATACAATATTCCAATTACTTTGAACTCGGTTACAGCCTTTCGGCTAAAATTGTTGACCTGAACTTTTTCGTGGGTTTTACATTAAACAATCCAAAAAAAGCGAATAATTCAACAGGCTTTATCGGTGAAACGGGATATTATGGAGATAAACCCGGAGTTGTCAATTTAGGGCTTTCCGTTTCAAAAACGATAAAAATTACGAAAAGTTATTCAATTGATTTGGTTTCCTCTCTTATCACCAACCCGGAAACACAAAGGGTGTTTTTAATATTTGGCATTTCTTTATAAATAATTATTAACTTAATATTTAAATTATGTTTGATACAGGTACAACGGCTTTTATGATTTTGTCAACGAGCCTCGTTATGCTCATGACACCGGGACTCGCCTTTTTTTATGGCGGGCTGGCCAGTAAACGGAATATCCTGGGAATTATGATGCAAACATTTGCCTCATTGGGTATTACTACCGTTCTTTGGATTGCTTTCGGATATTCTTTATGCTTTAGCGGAGGCGAAGGAGGAGTCATAGGGAACCTTGATTGGGCTTTTCTCCGTAATGTTCCGTTTTCAGAAGCTTTTCAGGGGGCAGGCGGAAAGTACCCGACATACATTTTCGTTGCTTATCAAATGATGTTTGCTATTATTACTCCCGCATTGATTACCGGAGCATTTGTAAACAGAATTACTTTCAAGGGATACCTGTGGTTTTTGATTGTCTGGCAGATTTTTGTTTATTACCCGTTTGTTCACATGGTCTGGGGTGGCGGATTACTTGCCGCTTGGGGCGTTGAAGACTTTGCCGGGGGATTGGTTGTTCATGCAATAGCAGGTTTCGCTGCATTGGCCTCGGTAATTTATGTAGGCAAACGGCAGGATCGCCAATCACCGCCGAACAGTGTTCCCCTGGTAGCTATCGGAACCGGTCTTTTATGGTTCGGATGGTATGGTTTTAATGCCGGCAGCGAATTGAAAGTTGACGATGTCACCACACTTGCCTTTCTGAATACGGATGTTGCCGCTTCTTTTGCTGCCGTTACCTGGTTGGTTATCGAATGGTTTCATGTTGGCAAACCTAAATTTGTCGGTTTATTAACCGGCTCTGTCGCAGGATTGGCTACCATTACCCCGGCTGCCGGTTTTGTTCCGTTGTGGGCTGCCATTATTATTGGAATCGTTGCTTCTTCAGTTGCTTATTTAGCTATTCAGCTTAAAAACAAACTTGGTTGGGACGATGCTTTGGATGTTTGGGGAGTACATGGCATGGGTGGCGTAGCCGGTATGATCATGCTTGGTATTTTCGCCTCATCCGCTATTAACGGACAGGGAGGATTACTTGAAGGAAATGTTACATTCTTTGTAAAAGAAACGGTGTCTGTTTTGGCGGGTGTTGTCTATGCTTTCATTTTTACTTATTTTATGTTGGCTTTAATAAACAAAATTACACCGGTTAAAGTGAGCAGAAATGATGAAATTGAAGGTATTGATTTAGCTATTCATGGTGAAAAAGCATACGATGAAGGCGCTCTTTAAATGAATTTGATTTTTTTTAGTTGAACAGTAAAAGGTGATACCTAAAATGTATCACCTTTTTTTTATTCTTTGCCATGGTGTTGTTTTTTGATGAATGTTGAAGGTTGAGAATCAACATCCTTTGGCCAGTTTCCTAAAAGCATCCCCGCGGTGCTCAAAATTATGAAACTGGTCGTAACTCGCAGCGGCAGGCGACAACAGGCAAACAGCCCCTTTCCCGGTGTGCTTTACAATGATGCCAAATGCCTCCGCAAGGCTGGTACAACTGAACAGAGATTGTTTCGTAACAGGCGGTTTCCTGTACAACCGGGCCATCTTCTCCCCTGCTTTTCCAAGGAAAATAAAATTACGAATACCGGTTGTTTTTAGAAATTCCACAAGTTCTTTGTAATCCAACCCGCGGTCGAACCCGCCAAGGATAAGTGTGTCAACACCGGGAATGGTTTTTACGGCGGCCATGGTGGATTGCGGAACGGTGGAGATGCTGTCGTTGTAAAAAATGATCCCACCGTAATTTCCCACGTACTCCAGGCGATGGGGAAGTCCTTTGAAGGTTTTCAAAGCAGAAAAAGCCTGACCGAAGCCCACACCAAATTCCTTAACAGCAAGCATAGCAGCCATAATGTTCAATACATTGTGTTCCCCTTTTAATGGTACATTTTCCGGATTGATCAGGAATTGCTCATCACCAAACTGTACATGATCGCCTGAAAACACGGCATCTGGATTTTTCTGCGTTCCGAAAGTCCTAATATGTGAAACCGATTTGTCAAGCGTTTGATCTGCTCCGATTATGATGATATCCCCGGGCAACTGGTAACGAAAAATATTGGTTTTTGCGCGGTGATATTGTTCAAAAGAATTGAAATGATCGAGATGCTCGGGATAAACATTCAACAAAACCGCAACATGCGGCGAAACACGAGCGTGCTCCAACTGGTGGGCTGACAACTCAAAAACTATTATGGTATCATGGTTAATGTCATCGATGGTATCAAAAGCCGGAAAACCGATGTTGCCCAACAACACAGCCTTCCTGCCTGTCTGACGAAGAATATGATTGATCAGCGTGGCCGTCGTGCTTTTTCCTTTGGTACCGGTCACACCGATTGTCCTGTCACGGAAATATTGAAGAAAAAGACCGGTCTGCGAAGTGACTTTTTCCGTGTTTTTAAAGCTGCTGTTTTTCAGTTTCACACCCGGAGATTTAAAAACCAGGCCGTAATCGTCAATGGCATCCAGGTATCTATTCCCAAGATACAGTTGCAAATCCTTATCGTTTAAAATTTTCTCATCCGGGGCAATGTCCTCCTGCCGGTCGGCGATACCCAACTTTTTTTCCGGAAACAATGCCCTGATCAAGTGATAACTTGAACGACCTTCTTTGCCAAATCCAAGGATCAACACCTGATCATGTTTCTGTAATTTTCTTTTCAAAAACTTCCTGAACCCGTTGGCTGCGGTAGCAAGTGCGTTTTTCAGGATTTCTTCATATTCAGGCTCCGGTAAATGATTCCGGTCAAAGTTTTCCAAAAGCATTTTAAAATCCGTTTCCTCCTGTGGAGGCGGAAAATCACGGATAAACCGTTCCAGCAAATAGGGCTTTTTGCTTTCACCCAGCCAACGGTTCAAATGCCACAAGGCGCTCCTCACCTCATCCGGTGTTCCGATGCATTCAAACGGTTTGATGGCTACCTTACCCGTAAGTTCATCCAGGAAATTTTCCAATGTTGTCTCTTCAAGCAGGTTTTTCCCAAATATCCTTACCAGGCGGTTTTGCGAAATAAAAGGTGACAAGATGACGTAAGTAAACAGGCATTTTGGACATTTCCCGCACCAGGTATCGGTTTTGCTGCCCACATTACAGCTTCTGAACCCGTCGAAATGCCAGGGAAAATTGGAAAACATCCTGGCAATCTGTAATTCGTTCACCGGCCTTAAAAAACTAAAATATTTAATTTCAGGATGAATGTACCGGGCGATATAAGCAGTAAAATCTTCTTCAAATTCAATAGATTTGGAATACTGATGATTGATCATCGTGCCCGGGACAGTGCTCTGGCTGGCGCTGCTTTCGTTGGACAGGGCAATGGTTCCGGTGCCGGAAACCACCGATGACATCACCCCGATAAAGGCCAGCAATGCCGAAAAAGGTGTATGCCCGTTCAGAAAGCCGTGGTCATTCAATTCGAGCAATAAGGGGTCAAGCATCCGGTTGACAATGATCACGTTATCACGAGGCAAGCCGGCCGATTTCACCGTTCGCTCACTCGCCGGCCGGGGGTTAACCATCAAAGGAAGGATTTCTTTTCCACTATCTTTCAGGAGTTCAAGGGTTACCACAGAATCTTTTCCCCCGCCAACCGGCACAATCACTTTATTTTTGTCGGGCACAAACTGAAACCCTGAAAGTTCTTCCCCTGCCGATTCAATTTGCATAAAACCGTCAATATCGGTTTCTATTCCGTTCAGGAAAAAAAACTCACCCAGTCCGTGGAAATACAATTTCTTCCACCAGTTGACCTGATATTCATCCAGCCGATGGGGACGGAGCAATATTTTTGGGGGACAAGCTGCTTTCCAGTAACTGATCAGTTCAACCATGCCGATATGAAAAACAAGTGACTTAAGTGCCTCTGGCGCAACTTCTTTAAAATGAATCTTATCGCTGCCGATGAATGTTAAACGGGGGTTAAAAAAGTATTTTTCCGACAGGTTAAAAGAAAAATCAACTTCAAGATTATTGCCGTTTACCTGAAATGAATAACTTTGGAATTCAAAGAAGGGATATGCTTTGCGAAAGCCGTTAAATTTATTTTGATTTTCAAACCGCTTCAATTGGTATATTTTTTGAAGGAAAACAGGCATAAAAGTACACGAAAAAATGAAAGATATATCCAAATATGTTCAGATTAAGACCAACAACCTGAAACCGGTAAAAGGCAGGGTGCTCATTTCCGAACCTTTTATGGGCGATTATTATTTCGGTCGGTCGGTAATTTTGTTGGCTGAACATAATGATGAGGGTTCCTTTGGCGTGATTGTAAACAAACGGGTTACGGCAAAATTTAACGAAGTCCTGAAAGATTTCCCCGACTTTGATGCACCGGTTTTTCTGGGCGGGCCTGTGGAAACCGACAACCTGTTTTATTTGCACACCTTAGGCAACCAGCTTGAAGGGGCTGAGGAAATATTAGACGGCCTTTACTGGGGCGGCGATATTGAAGCTTTAAAAGAACTGATCCTCATCAAAAAAGTCAATCCTGATGACATCCGGTTCTTTGTCGGCTATTCGGGTTGGTCACCCAACCAGCTTGAAGAAGAACTGAAAAGAAACTCCTGGGTGGTTTCCAATTTCTCAAAAAACGATTTGCTGAAGATGAACCCGGAAGAGATGTGGGAAAAATTACTTGGAAACCTGGGCGGCAATTATAAGTACTGGACCAAATTCCCCATTGACCCCACCATGAATTAATTTCCGGATAGCAGGGACAAGCTACCCTGCTCCCGCCGGGTTATTAAAAAAACTTATCCGAAAAGCTGGGTTATAAAATATTTTAAGATGTCGGGTACAATAATCGCCGTAAAGACAATGCCGAACAATGCCCCGAAAAGGTGTGCATAATGTCCTATGTTGTCCTCTCCCCTCCTGCCCATATAGACAGAGTAAAGCAGGTACAGAATACCAAACAGCCAGGCCGGAATGGAAAAAGGTATTGGAAAAATATAAATTCCCCCGGTGGGATAAAAAAGGATGCTGGCAAAAAGCACTGCCGAAACGGCCCCCGAAGCGCCAACGGCGCTGTAATACGGGTCGTCTTTATGCTTTCCAAAATCCAGCAATATTGAAAAGATGATTCCCCCGAGATAAAGCAAAAAATAATACAGAAGCCCCCTCATTCCAAAAACTCCCGTAAATTTTTCTTCAACAAGACGCCCGAACAGATACAACACCCACATATTGATCAACAGGTGCAGCCACCCGGCGTGAACCAGTGCGTAACTTAAAAACCTCCAGCCCTGACGATTGTGCTTGATCAGATAGGCGTTGAACTCCAGTTTCTTAAACCATTCCTGGTTGCTGAAAGCAACAATTGAAACAATGACGGTAACGCCAATAATAACCAGGTTCAGACTCATGGCTTGGTAGTGTTGGTTTGAACTTTTTCGGTTTTTTGCTTTGTATAATCAATTTCAGACCCCCATGCACTGTGCGGAATAATGTAAACCGCAATCATGATCAATGTGGCGATAACAGGCCAGGTTTTTCTTTGGGCATTCTTTTTAACCCTAAACCAGGCTATTAACCAGAAAATAAAGATGATAAAGGTTTTGTTGTCCGTCAGGTCGTGGCCAAACGGCCAGCCGGTCCAGTAGGCTCCGAAAGCAAATTTCTGAACGATGGGGCCAAGGATAAGCCCGCCGAGAAACAGGGTAATCAAAGTAACTCCAATCTGATATTTTGTATCCTTTCTGCGGAATAAGGCTTCGAGGCCTGCCCTGATGCCAAACAAAAGCGAGATAAACATAAAAAAGATATGCGGCACGAGGATAAACTGCGGTACGGCCCCTTTATAACGCAAGATGACAGGTTCTTCGGTCAATACAACCTCTTTCCCGTTTTTAAATAAATTCACGATATACATCACTTTTCCTGCCGGGGGCTGGGAGGGAATAGAGGCAGCAAGATTGCCTTCTGCATTCGTCTTCATATCCGTTTCCGTCCATTCATCATGGCTCTTGTATCGTTTGTAAATTAGTTTTCCGGTAACCGCTTTATCATGCACCCTAATCCAGACCGGAGCATCCTTTCCCGTATCATAAGAACGGAGGAATTTAAAAGCAACCTTTTCGCTTCCGATCATTTTAGTCCCGCTCATGGGATAGGACGGACCTGTAGTCCGCTGATACACTACCAAAAGCAAGGTAATTACCACTGCCACTAACCATAAAATCCTGTTTAACATTTTATCATTCATTAAATCTTAATTTTTTCCGGTTATTTAATTGCTTCATAAAAAAGTTGATGAATATTGGTCCTGATGTCCAGGTCCATGATCACATTGTTATCCATATCGGGATAAACCCGGTTCGACAAAAATACATAAACCAGTCCCGTTTCCGGGTCAGCCCAGGTGTAAGTTCCCGTAAATCCCGAATGGCCGAAACTGGAAGGGGAAGCACTTTTGCAGTTGGACAAATGCTCATCAAATTTCAGCATCGGTTTATCAAACCCCAGTCCGCGGCGATTATCATTTTCAGGAAACTGGTAAGACGTAAATTCTTTAACCGTTTCCTTTTTAATATATTCCCTTCCTCCATACACCCCGCCGTTCAAAAACATCTGCATCATTACGGCCACATCATAAACATCACCGAAAAGCCCCGCATGCCCTGAAACACCGCCCAGCATGGCAGCACCCTGGTCGTGTACATCACCAATCAATTGCTGATGCCTGAAAACCCGGTCGTTTTCAGTAGGAATGATTTCGCCGAGCGGAAAAAACCTTCGCGGCTTAAACCTCAACCTGTTTAAACCAAGCGGTTTGTAGAAATTTGAATAGAGATAGGCATCAAACGGTGTGTTGGTGATCTGTTCAATCATATCTTTCAGCAGATAGAACCCCAGGTCGCTGTATGCATATTCTTTCTTTCCCAGTTCCGATTTGATGATCTGGTCATAAATCCTGTATTTGAAATTTTCGCGGATGTACATGTTTTGAGCCACCCTGACGGGAAATTCTTCGGAAATTTCAGAACGGTAAACCGTCGTGTCCCAGTTGTTTTCAAGAAGTGTATTCTGATAATAAGGGATCCACGGTTCAAGCCCGGCCTGGTGGGTAAGTACATCCCTGAAAGTCAGGGGTTCTTTGTTGGTGCCTTTCAGGTAAAACAGGTAATCGGACAGTTTCCCGTTAATGTTTACTTTGCCTTCATCAACCAATTTCATCAGGGCCGGGGTTGTGGCCAGGATTTTTGTCAGCGAAGCCAGATCGTAAATATCGGTTTCCTTAACTTTTTGTATCGAATCGTAGGTATGGTAACCAAACGTTTTGTCGTAAAAGATAAACCCGTCTTTGGCGGCAAGGATCTGGCAGCCCGGATAAGCTTTTTTTCGTATGCCATCCAGGGCGATGGAATCCACTTTGTGCAGCATCACCGTGTCAATCCCGAGGGCAAGCGGGCTGGCAAAAGTCAACCTGGTTTTTTGTGTGGGTATTCCCGTACCTTCGGGAAAATTCGCTGCCGCCACAGGTAAATGCCCCCGGGCACCCAGCATACCGAGGATAATCTCAGCCGATATTTTTTGAACGACAGGCTTGTCCTGATAAGAAACCATAACGGCATTCACATCCCGGAACGGGCTAAAAAAGTTCAGGGCATAAGGACTGGCAAACACATCCAGCACCACATTTTTAATCCTGGCAATGTGTTGGATAAACTGGATATCGCTTTCGGAAATACCAAAGTGTTTCGGGGCGGAAATATTGGTGTTGACAACTGCAATGATCACAAGGTTAAAGCCCTCTAATTTTCCAAGTACTTCCTGCCGCTCATCCACCCCGGCATCATGATCCAACCGGAAAACGGTTGTTTGCATCACCTGCCGGAAAGGTTTCTCAAGTTCACTTTCTGAGGTATCACCCATGATCAGGATGGCTGTATTCAGCGTATCGGGATGGCTTAATGGCAGAAGGTTATCATCGTTTTTTACAATGGTAACAGCTTTTTCAAAGATTTTGGGGGCCAAGGCATTGTATTCATATTTGTTCAGATTGGGAATCAGATTGGCCGTATCGGTCATTTTCCGCAGATAAGCACCACTCATGTATTTATATCTCAATATCTTTTTACAACTCCCGGCCAGGTGTTCCGGTTTTATCTTCCCCGATTTCACAGCTTCCATAATCGCTTTGACCGATGCAGGGATATCCTCTGGAATTAGCAATATGTCATTTCCCGCTTTGAAGGCCTCCAGTGCGATGTCCTCTTTTTTAAAATATTTTGTCACCCCTTTCATATCCAGGCCGTCGGTAACCACCAGCCCTTTAAAACCCATTTTATTCTTTAACAATCGGGTTACAATCTTTTCAGAAAGTGTTGCGGGGCGGTTTTTTCTTTTTTCATACGCCGGTACGGAAAGGTGGGCAACCATCACCGAGGCCACCCCGTTTTTTATGAGATAATTAAAAGGAACCAACTCAACCGACCGCAATTCCCTTTTTGATTTGTTCAACACGGGAAGGGTAAGGTGCGAATCGGTTTGTGTGTCGCCATGTCCGGGGAAATGTTTGGCACAGGCGATCACCCCCTCATCCTGAAGGCCTTTCATGTAAAAATATCCTTTACGTGCAACGCTTTGCGGGCTTTGTCCGAATGAGCGCATCCCGATGACAGGGTTCAGCGGATTGTTGTTCACATCCACAACGGGGGCAAGGTTCATTTGAATGCCAATTCGCCGGCATTGTTGCCCGATCTGGCGGCCCATGCGGTAAATCAGGCTGTCGTTTGAGATGGCCCCCAATGTCATTTGCAAAGGGTATTTAACGGTATTTTTCAATCGCATGCCCAGCCCCCATTCGGCATCCATGGCAAAGAGCAAAGGGGTTTTTGGCAGCCGGTTCCATTCATTGGCTTTCAGAGCCTGTTTTACCGGATCGCCTGCAAAAAAGACTATCCCGCCAAGATTGTATTGTTTAATCAAATCCCCGTTGTTTTTAATGTAACCGCTGCCCGAATGGTTGGCCCGCATAAAAATAAGCTGCCCGATCCTTTCTTCCAGGGTCAGCGAGGTGTAAACCGAATCGGCCCACCGGCCGGCTTCCGATACGGAAACGTTTCCGGTAATCTCCTGCGCCCTGCTCCCAAAGGGGAAAAGGAAGAAAAAGAGTAAAACTAAAAACAGGGAAATCAGCCTCGCAAAACTTTTCATATCCGGAATTATCATCAAACGTCAAAAGTATTGAAATTATAAATTATCTACCGGTAAATTTTTTCGTTTTTCAGTAACAGTAAATTGTTTGGTAAATAGCTGACCATCCATGCCACAAGGCCGGAATATAAAAGTAGTGACGGTTTGGGAGAACCTGACCCGCTGAACGGGCTATTGCGCGGGCTTGTGGGAAGGAGCTTTCAGCGGGTCGAAATGATGTGGTGAAATCCTGATCTGTCAGGCCAGCTTTATTCCAGGATAAAACAAAAAGAAACCTTCTCCCACAGTTTGGTGTCTCTGCCAACTGCCAACGTTCCGGTAGGTTAATTGTTGGTTAGGATACCAACAAACTTCGTAATCACTGAAATGTCAAAAGTGCACTTTTGACATGTGCCGTATGAATAAAAGTTTAACCTGTTGAATATGAAACAAAATCAAAAAAATTATCCTTGTTAACTACTTTAAATTCCGTTTCCGGGTATGCTTTTGCAAAGGATAGCGGTAATTTTGCCTTTTTTGAAGGGATCCACCTGAACTCATAAGCATATATTTTTCCATCACGATCTTCAAGATAATCAATTTCCTTTTGCAAAGTGGTCCTCCAGTTCTTTTCGTTTTTCGGATATTTGCTTTAACAATGTCGTTTTTCCCACTTGCCGTGGCCCCATTAAAAGAATTGTTTTCCCTGTAAATAATCTTTTTTAATGATAGACAATATTACTTTTCCGTTTCAACACCATTGCGCATGTCTTTCCTTACCACCGCCTTCTTCTTCCATCGTCCGGTTTCATAATATAAAAATGAAAGTGTTAAACCGAGAAACCAGGCCACCGGTATTCCCCACCATATACCTATGTTGCCAAATTTAACGGAGAGGAAATATGAGGCCGGAATCCGGACAATCCATAGTGTAAAAATGGTAATAAACATGGATGTCAGCGTGTCGCCTGCTCCCCGCAAAGCCGGGCTGTTTCCCGACCCGCCGGGAATAAAACTACCCGGCGGGTCATTTGGTGCCCTGCCCTGGCGGGTGGCCTTGCCCCCGCCAGGTCGAAAAAAGTTATTTTTGGTTTTCCGGTTTTTACATTGGTACAAGTACCCCAGCGCAGACTTGCACACCAACCAAAAGCGCAGCAGACCTGGGCCGGGATGATTCAACAAACCTCAAATTATCAATCATTTTTCAAAAATAAGGATATCCGGGTAATAGGGTTTGTTTTGCAGGTATGTAAAATTGATAGGATTAGACTGTCACCGGTCTCGCTTGCCCGCAAGGCCGGGGTGGAAGACCGGCGCCAGTTGGGGGCCAGTTGGGGATTACAATTCTAACAAATTATTTAACGGGGAGGTGTACCAATGATGATAATACTATGGTATTGTGATGTTTATAAATTCTTTGTACGGTATATATTCATCTGTACAACATGGTAAAATATTAATGCCAATGATTTTATTATTTCTAATTAATAACCTTTCTTCTTCCAAAGTTTTTAAAGACTTTTTAACAGAAACATAAATTTGTACTATGATTGTTGAATCATTTTCTTCTTCATATATGAGATAATGAAGTTGTTTAAAGTTTCCGTAATAAAATAACTGAGAAAGCAAGTAACAACAAGCTTTTCCAGTGCAAATCATTTGTTTCAAAACGTACCAGAATTGCTTTAAAAACAATCCTTCTATAGGAATAT
>CAJVWU010000097.1 GCA_913009755.1 uncultured Bacteroidia bacterium | reverse complement strand
TTGTCTAACCACATTTTTTTTTGGAAGAATGGTACAAAGTATTGATTTTCGATATTCTTGTATCATTCTTTCTTTTCAACATTTAAATGTTGATTGATTATGTGGTAGTTAACTTTAAACAACTTCATTTTATAAACTATAAGACATTTAGCGATTATAACTTTTTTATTTTTCAGCAGCGCAATATTTGCACAGAATTATGACTGGACAGCTCAGAACAGCGGGGTAACTGATAACCTGAATGGTGTATTCTTTGCCGATAACCAAAACGGCTGGGCCGTGGGCGATAATGGAGTAATAGTGCATACTGCTGATGGCGGCCAGAACTGGGCTGCCCAGACAAGTGGTACCGATGAAAAACTGCGGGCGGTATTTTTTATTGATGCCAATACGGGCTGGATTGTTGGCGGTATAAACACCAAAACTATGCTGAAAACAGTTGATGGCGGTTCTACATGGCAGGATATTACGCCAGGAAACATCACCAATAACCAGCTTAGGGATATCGGGTTTGCCGATGCAAATACCGGCTGGGTAATTGTTTCAGACAAAATTTACATGACAAAAGACGGAGGATCTACATGGACACTGGAAGAATATTATGATGGTGTTTCGCAGTTAGACAACAAAGCCCTTGCCGTAACAAGCGATTCAACTGCTTATGTAGCAGGGCAAAGTAAACGCAGCGGATATCCTACTTCATACGCAGACGTGCTTAACAAAGGCCCGTTATCCTCTCCCGAGTTCTGGGGTGGTAGTGTTGCAAGCCAGTTTCAAAAAGAGGACAAACTGAGATGTATCGCATTTGGCGATGCCGCTACCGGTTTTGCAGGTGGACAAAGAGGAATAATCTATAAGCTGGAACAGGAAAGCCCCGATCATTTAAACGGCCCCTGGAAAATAAATCTTGATCTGGAACCGGTAAGTGTCCAGGTTATTTTCTCAATTACATTTCCAACCCAGAGTAAGGGCATGTTCTCTACCTCAGCAGAAACATCAAGCACCTCTTTTGCTTTGATATATCATACGGCAAATGCAGGCGAAACATGGTCTGCATCACCTGATATCATCACGGGCTTTGGCCCGGCAATAGTCTATGCACCGGATACAAATAATGCCTGGGCAGTAGGTTACGGAGGTAAGATATTTAAAGGGATACCATCACCAACCGGAATTACTCAAATGACTTTGGATTTTGATGTCAGCATTTACCCGAACCCTTCGTCTGATAAAGTTTATGTGGAAATAAATTCCGAAGAAAACGAACTGGTCAACTATTCGCTGCTGGATATAACCGGCAGGATGATAGAAAAAGGTAAATGGAGCTTAAATTCAGCCGATGCAAAGTTCACATTAAATTTATCAGATGTTATTAAAGGTATCTATTTATTGAAGTTAAGTACCCAAGACGGGCAAAGCACCTTCCGTGTAGTAAAAAATTAATCATCAAATAATCATTTAAAAATGAGATTTAAAATATTTGGCCCGTTAATTCCGATTTTGGTTCTAATTTACTTTGCTACAAGTTGTGCCTCTACTTCAAAAGCGCCCGAAATTAAGAGTAATGAGGCGAAAGAGTTTAAAACGGTTCACGACAAAGGTGTTGTGTATTTATATCGCCCTGGCAGGGCCGTAGGCGCTGCCACCCAAACCCAGATCAAGGTAAATGGTTCTGATGCGGGGGGTACCGGCCCGGGAACATTCTTTAAATGGGAACTGGAACCGGACACTTACACATTTTCATGCTACACCCCTGAAAGTTCAGCAGTAGTTGAACTGGACGTTAAGCCCGGAAAACAATATTTCTTACGACAGGATACACGGCTTGGTGTTGGTTCCGGAAGGGTCACGCTAAAGGAAGTTGACGAAAAGACAGGGAAAGAAGCCGTAAAAGGTTACAAGCTGCTCCATAGTACATACCGTCAGAAATAGTAAGTATCTTTAATAACTTAAAGAAAGAGTGTGCCGCAACAATCAACTGCTAATTGTGAGATATGCCTGAATTGCGGATACCCGGTTCAGGGAAAATACTGTTCTAACTGCGGACAACCAACCCATACGGGAAGAATCAGTTTTAAGGAGACAATAAATAATTTTCTGAGTTTGGCTTTTGCCCTTGAAGGCCCGTTATTTTTATCGATTAAGCTACTAATTATCAATCCCGGGAAACTTTTCAGGGAATATATCGGTGGCAAGCGGAAAACATATTACAAACCTGTTGCGTTTTTTATACTGGTCACTGCAGTTTATCTTATTCTTAAAGCCTGGATCGGTTATGATCCGCTTGAAGGAGAGTTTGTTAAAAATGGTCAGGATGACTTATCGTTAATTTCTTCCAGGAGTGAAGAAACATTCAAAATGATGTCAAAAAACATCAATAATATTTTGTTTCTGCTGGTTTTCTCGATTGCATTTGCGTTAAAACTGTTTTTTGGAAAAAAGTACAATCTCGCAGAATATACATCAATAGGTTTCTTTATTACAGGTTTTTACACCCTGATAAAAATTATTACCATGTTCATCGGTAAATTCACTTCAGTTGAAGTTGATAACATTGAACTGGTAGTTTTAATCTTGTTAATTTCTTACAGTTCTTTTTCCCTTTTTCAGGGAAAAGACTTCTGGTCCGTTTTAAAGTATTTACTTGTAGGTTTATTTGGTCTTGTGTTCTATTTTCTTTTAGCAATTGGATTCTTTTTCATAACTGTGTCATTGAAGTAATTCTGGTATTTGAAAAAAGAATTCAACTCACAACCATTGGTATTTGAACTGAGTATCGTATTTTTGTGAGCTATATAGTTGCAGAATGGACAATAATGAGATAAAATTGAGCTTTGTCAATCCAAATCCCACTTGTTTTCCGAAAACGTTTTGAAAAGGGCTTCAGTAAATATTCCGTAATTTGTTCTCCGGAAAAATAAATGTAAAACAAATTTTTTACATGAACCAAAAGTCCAGATACGACAAGCGCGGTGTTTCCGCATCAAAAGACGATGTGCATGCTGCCATCAAAAACCTCGACAAAGGCCTGTTCCCCAATGCTTTTTGTAAGGTAATCCCGGATGTTTTGGGTCATGATCCTGACTACTGCAACATCATGCATGCCGACGGGGCCGGTACCAAGTCTTCGCTGGCTTACATATACTGGAAAGAAACCGGTGACCTGTCCGTCTGGAAAGGCATTGCACAGGATGCCATTGTGATGAACACAGACGACCTGCTGTGTGTGGGTGTAACCGATAATATTTTGTTATCATCAACAATCGGCCGGAACAAGAACCTGATACCGGGTGAGGTGATTGCAGAAATAATAAATGGTACCGAAACATTTCTTCAAAAAATGAGGGATTTGGGAATCGGTATCTGTCTTACCGGTGGCGAAACCGCCGATGTGGGTGACCTCGTGAGGACAATCATTGTTGATTCCACCGTAACGGCAAGGGTAAAACGCAGTAAGATCATTGAAAACGACATCCGGCCCGGCGATGTTATCGTGGGGCTGGCTTCATTCGGACAGGCCGTTTATGAAGACGAATACAACGGCGGCATGGGCAGCAACGGCCTCACCTCGGCAAGGCACGATGTCTTTCATAAGTCGCTGGCAAAAAAATATCCCGAAAGCTTTGACCCACTTGTCCCCGGTGAACTGGTTTACTCCGGGAACCTGCAACTCACCGGGCCATCCCCCGTGGAAGGTGTTGATGTGGGCAGGTTGGTTTTGTCGCCGACCCGGACTTATGCCCCCATCATTAAATCCATTTTGAAAGAACACCGCAAAAACATTCATGGGATGATCCATTGCAGCGGAGGGGCACAGACCAAAGTTCTGCATTTTGTTGATAACCTCCACGTGATAAAGGATAACCTTTTCCCCACCCCTCCCCTGTTTAAGATGATCCAAAACCAGTCGGGTACGGATTGGAAAGAAATGTACCAGGTGTTCAACATGGGTCACAGGATGGAACTGTATGTACCGGAAGAAATTGCAGCCGGTTTAATTAACATTTCCAAATCGTTTGGAGTAGATGCCAGGATAGTTGGCCGGTGCGAAAAGTCAGACAAAAAACAACTCACAATCCAAACAAAACACGGGAATTTTATTTATTGAGAAACTTAAAGGAGGAACGTAATTCAATTACCCTGGCCTTCAGGCCGGGGATATAAACATAAGCCATGCTCACCTGGAACGACTTTGAAAAAACAGACCTGCGCGTGGGGACGATCATCGAAGTGGACGACTTCCCCAAAGCAAGAAAACCTGCTTATAAACTGAAAATTGACTTCGGGGAATTGGGCATCAAAAAAAGCAGTGCCCAAATCACTGAACTCTACTCAAAAGAAGAATTGCTCAACAAACAGATCATCGCCGTAGTAAACTTCCCCCCCAAACAAATCGCCGGTTTCATGTCGGAATGCCTTGTGTTGGGTGTTGTTGACGGCAACAACCCGGTCGTTTTGCTGCAACCGGAAAGAAAAGTTAACAATGGCGTTCGGGTTGCCTGATAACAAGCAAGCCTCCTTTATTCTTCCCCATTAACACCATATCCGATAAAAAGTCCTTTCTTCTCAAATAAAAAACAGCATTAAAACGAAGGTGTCAACTTTTTTAATTTGCACCTGCCGATCGTAGATGTGAAGAAAAATATTGCAGGGGTGAAAAACCGGGATGAACCTTTGGCTTTTCATCACGTTTACCCACCATTTTTATAATTACCCGGCAAGACACTCACACAGCATTCCTGACAAATGAACCTGATTTTTTTAAAGGTGTTTCGATCTTTTTCAAAAATATTAACTTTTTTAGTACTGAGTCCCAGTATTTTATACTAATATATTAGTTATTATAAGAAAATTATGCAACTTTTTTTCCCTACCATAGTATAATACCCTTGAAAACATAAAAAACCTGTACAAACATGTCATTTCCTATTATAGCCGATTCAAAGCGTACCCCGGAACTTACATTGAGAGGGAGAAAGTCAGGTAGTGCCACTCTTAAAGCCATATCACAAGAAGTTTCTTTGAGTAAAAGTTTTGTGCTCGATTTTTTCGGGTTACTTTTTATCTATTTTGTACCTGCACTCTCACATACGCTGAGTGTTCCACTTTATTATATTGAACCCATACGGTTGATGGTTATCATTGCGATGATCTTTTCTTCTAAACGCAATACATACTTAATCGCATTGTCATTGCCCGTGTTCTCATTCCTGATCTCTTCGCACCCTGTTTTTCCGAGGATGATCATTATGACTTTGGAACTGGGATTAAATGTTTGGTTATTTTATACATTCGCCAGATTGCTGCGTAATTATTTTACATCAATACTGTTAAGTATTGTTTTAAGTAAGGGAGTATATTATTTGCTGTCTTATTTATTTGTTCAAATGTCATTTTTAGGCAAGGGTGAGATGAGTTCAATCCCGTTGTATATTCAGGCAATTGTAGCAGTAATATTCAGCGGATATCTATTTATAATGTTAACAAGAAAAGAATCACCGGATCCTTATGTTGATCCGACAAGATAAATCAGGTACGTTTCCATAGTTTGTTTTAGGTTGCTGCTGCTCGTGTTCATTCATTGGGCAGCAGTTTTTTTTGTGCCCGGCTGGAGTGTACCATAGCCGGTTTTCCTATTTCTTTTAATTTTAGCCAGAATTCAGACAACCTGTATTAAATCCTGCTGTCTGTTAAATAACTGGAAAAGCACGAATGATTTCGGATGATCAGATCATAGACGGGTGTAAAAAAGGAAAGCATCATGCATTTAATATGTTATATCAGAAATATGCTTCGCTTTTACTCGGCGTGTGTATGCGATATTCCCGGACAAAAACCGAGGCGGAAGATGTCCTGCAGGAAGGATTCGTTAAGATATTTAAGCGAATAGACAGCTTTGAAGGAAGGGGGTCGTTCGAAGGATGGTTAAAACGTATTATGGTGAACACGGCAATCAATCAATATAAATCGTCGAAGAAATATCAGAATCATTACGATATTGATGATCATCATATTACCGATCATGAAGAAGAAGATGGACTGGTAGAAGTATATGACGAGATCAGTCAGCAAAAGCTGATGCAAATGATCAACGACCTGCCCAACGGCTACAGGATGGTTTTTAACCTTTATGTTTTCGAGGGCATGTCGCATAAAGAAATTGCAGAGATCATGGGATTTCAGGTCAACACTTCCAAATCACAGCTTTCAAAAGCCAGGAAAATGTTGCGGACGATGATCGAAAAAGTACAACGGAGAAAAGTAAACGCATGAAAGCGAAGAAAAACATAGACGATCTTTTTAAAACCGGGCTGAAAGGTTTCAGGGCTGAACCTTCCGGTCAGGTCTGGGAAAAGATCGAAACAGGCTTTTTCAAAGGGTTTGTTTTCAACAGGTGGCATTACGCCGCAGCTTTATTGTTGCTCCTGCTGACTGCCGGAAGCATCTGGTATTTCACCTCCGGAAGAGGAACAATGCATGAACAGGTTGTAAAAACGGAGCAACCGGCTGAACATGTTCAACCGGACACGGAAACCGTAAAAGAATTAAATACAAACATCCCGGATATCAACGAAGAGCCTCCTGCCGGATTAACGGAAACAAACAAAACACCGGCTTTGACAACGAAACCAGTCACCGGAAAAACAGACACCGACATTCAGAATTCTAACTTTGCATTCAACGGGAACCATTCGGAGAAAGGCAAGGTAATAGCCGGCAGCGGCAATTCCCTCCCGCCCACTTTGAATTTATTGTATCTCGACAAAAGATCGGTGAACATCACCACAGCGCCGGATGTTTATCTTTTTGATCAGGACAATATACCCGGCATGAAAAAGTTTCTGGAGAAGCAACGGAAAAGCCATTTTTACACCGGAGCTTCTTTTATGGGAGGCATGTCTTATTATCAATCCACACAGGATCAGTTCACGTGGGCTGCCGGCCTCTCTTTCGGCCTTACTGCCGGAAGATTCTTTTTTGAAACAGGCGTGGATTACCAGGATATGAGAGAACGGGGGATTTACTCAATCCAGTTGAGAGGCTATGACAGTGTGGGCTATTACAATAAGGTAACTTCTTTCGAGGTGAATCCGTCCAATCCGAATGAGATCACTTACAATACCCTTAAAGTGACCGTTTACGACAGTATTCAGCATTATACGCACACCACGCCGCTATTCAAATACAAATACATCAAGGTGCCGTTGCTGGCCGGTTTCAGATTTTACCAAAAGGAAAAATTCTCGGCCTCGGTGGAAACAGGGGTCATCCTTTCGATGATGGTGAGTAAAAAAATTCCGGAAGAAGCGTATTACGACCCCGAATATACTGTCGTGCGGATCATCAATAAGACACCGGAAAGGGTTGACTGGAATTTGTTGTTCCAGCTTGGCATCCGCCTGAATTACAGGATACATAAGTCTTTGTCCCTGTCAGCCGAACCTGTTTTTACAAAATACCTGAACTCTGTTTACGACACAGAGAAAGGTTACAGCAATAAAAAGCCCTACAATATGGGATTGAAAATCGGAATTTATTATGGGTTTTAAATTTTTAAAATGAGAAGTCTTAAAAAAAAATATTTTGCACTGCCTGTATTGTTGCTTTTAATGGCAAACGGGCTTCATTCACAATCATGGATTTATTTTACCGGAACGGTAAGCGATAAAGACTCGTGGTATCCCGTTACCGGGTATCCTGTTTTTATTTCGACGGATGACTCGCTTGGTGGCCTCGTAACTTTTACAAATTATCAGGGTGTCTATTTCGATTCTCTTTTCCTGATGCCGGGTCAATATGCTGCGGTAACCGTTCTGGATTGCCAGGAGGAACCACATACGCAGGAATTCCCAAACCCGGATTCGCTAAACACAGCCGATTTCAGCATTTGTGTTTTTGAAAATGACTGTTTTGCATTCTTCAGTTGGGAGCCCGATTCGGCAGACCTTCAAACCATTCAGTTTTTCAATTTTTCGGAAGGCAATTTTACAACCTGGGAATGGGATTTCGGTGACGGCACGACTTCAACGGAGTTTGACCCGGTGCACCATTACGAAAATGCAGGAGTTTATCAGGTTTGCCTCTCCATAAGCGACAGTTCCAGGTCATGTCAGGATACTTATTGCGACTATGTTGTTGCAGGTGAAGGAGGATGTGTTGCCGATTTCAATTGGGAACCGGATGTGGATAACCCGATGAAAATAAACTTCACCGATTTGTCATCCGGCAATATGGATTACTGGAACTGGGATTTTGGAGACGGAAAAGAATCGCTTGAACAAAACCCTTCGCACATTTATGAATTCCCCGGCACATATACGGTTACACTCAATATCTTCGATTCATTGGGTTTTTGTTATGATTTCATTGAAAAAGAGATCTATGTAATAAATGAACCGAATTGCGAGGCCGGTTTTGCCGTTACACTGGACACATTGAACAACACGCCTTATGTTTATTTATTTCAGGATCAGTCGGACGGCAACCCCGACACCTGGTACTGGGATTTTGGAGACGGAAACTTTTCTTATGAACAAAACCCCGTCCATACTTATGAAAAAGGAGGGACTTATGAGGTCTGCCTTTCCATTACTGCTGACAGTTGTTTCGATACCAAATGCTTACCGGTTACCACCCCGTCATATTTTGACTTCGGCGGGCAGGTGTTTCTCGGCAATTACCCCATTAATATTGAAGACGACGACAGCGCAAACCGTGCAATAGCTTACCTGTACAGACGCTTCGGGAACAAATGGGAGTTAATGGATACCCGGGAATTCTGGAAGTTTGGCTATTACTGGTTTACCCAAAAAACGGAAGGAGAATACATCATCAGAACCGACCTGCTGGCTGGATCTCCGGATTATGACAGCTATGCGCCTGCCTATCATGAAAACAAAAGTTTCTGGACCGGGGCAACAATTTTCGACCTTAAAGATAATGAGCAGTTTACCGTAAATATTCATCTTAAAGAAACAGTCGCAATGGCAGGCGGCATAAGTGAAATTTACGGCACACTTAAAACGGGCGCATCGTGTGATGATGAACTGGATATGGAACACCAGTTGGTTTATTTGCTGAACAGTGAAAATCAGGTAGTGGCATATACTTATTCGGATGCTGACGGCAAATTTAATTTCCAGGGCCTCGGCAAAGGCAGTTATCGTGTAAGAGCGGAGATCACCGGGAAATTATCGCCTGTGGCAGATGTTGAGATAGACGACTCAAACCTGATGCCCGGTGAAATCATCCTGGAAATTGACTGCAACGCCTGGGTGGGTGTTGATGAGGAATTTGCGGATGCAGAAAACGGAATTTTTATCTCTAACCTGTTCCCACAACCTGCATCAGAAAATATAACTGTGGAGCTTTCATTAAAAAATGCGGGGAACTTCCAATTCGAATTCATTGACCTGACCGGAAAAACCGTCTGGTCGCAGACCGCCCGGCTATCGGAGGGCAAAAACCGGCTGACTATGGATGCGAGGCGTTTTAAAGCGGGGCTTTATCTGTTAAAAGTCAGTAATCTTACCAATCCCGCAGTGATCACTAAAAAAATATTGATCAGGTAAATAGTTCCGGAAAAAATAAAAATTCAGGCAACCTTTCATTTTCGGGTTGTCTTTTGGTTAAAGAAATTAATTGATCAATTAATAATATCCGCCGGAAAAGGAGTAAATCAAATGTTTAACTTAAAAATCAAAATGATGAAGAAACTATTTTTAGCAGTTCTATTGATGATGGCCGGATTTATGATTTCGGGTCAGACATACTCCGTTTCGGTTTCCGGAACTGTGGAAGACATTGACTCGGGCAACCCCATTAAAGGCCAGATGGTATTTATCAATACCGATAGTATTTCCGGTGACTTTTACTATTTTAACATGGTCGTAACCGATGAGAATGGCTATTTTGAAGACAATTTCGATGTGCCTTCAGGTGTGTCGGGCGATCTGTTTGTTTCCACTTACGGATGTGACAATGAAATGTTGACCCGGCAGGTAACCTTCTCTGAAAACAACAATGATTTTTCGTTCACGTTCCAGACCTGTGAAAACGGAGGAGGCGGTGATGAATGTCAGGCCATGTTCTATTATTATCCCACTGACAATCCCCTGACTATCCAGTTTATGGACGAATCTTCGGGTAATCCTGACAGTTGGGAATGGGATTTCGGCGGAGGGGGTACTTCCGATGAACAAAACCCATCACATACTTTTGAAAAAGAAGGTGAATATATGGTCAGTCTGACCATTATCAACGACAGTACAGACTGTACGAGCACTTTTGAAATGCCTGTGTGGGTAGGCGATTCCATCTGGTTCCCCGATTCATGTGTCGCCATGTTTTATGCCTATCCCGATGAGAGTGACTATATGACCTTTGTCTTTAATGATATGAGTATCGGGTATGATGGCAACCCGCCAGACAACTGGAGCTGGGATTTCGGTGACGGAACAACTTCTGATGCACAGAATCCCGTTCATACTTACGCTGAAGAAGGCAACTATCAGGTTTGCCTGACCATCAGTACCGATGACGGCGATTGCGAGAATACTTATTGTGAATACATTGATGTTATTGATTGGGACAACGGATGCGAGGCCGGCTTCTATTATTTTCCGGCACAGGATTCAACTAACGACGAACAATATGCCATTCAGTTTGTTGACATTTCAATGGGTGACCCCTCAACCTGGAACTGGGAGTTCGGAGATGGAGGAACATCAACCGAACAAAATCCGGTTCATGTTTATTCCGAAGAAAATTATTATCAGGTGTGCCTGACCATAGCCAACCCGGCAGACAGTTGCGAAGACACCTATTGTGAAGAGATTTATGTAACAAACGACAGCATTTACGATTGCTATTCATGGTTTGAATATGAAATAAATGATCTGACCGTCGATTTTGAAGGTTATCTGAATAAGGATAATGATAATGCAATATTTACCTGGGATTTCGGCGATGGAAATACCGCTTCCGGGCAAAGTGTATCGCATACTTACGCTGAAGATGGTATATATCCTGTTTTTATGGAAGTCAACGATTCGGCGAACGGTTGTTATTCGGCTTATACCGAAGTATTGTGGATTGGTGACGACATTACCTTTGAAGTGGACGGCACTGTCTATCTTGCCGACAGCAACAGCATGTATGCCGATGACGGGACAGTTTACCTGATGACATTCGACACCATCGGCGAAAACCTGGTGAATGTGGCCCAGACAAACATTGAGGAGAATGGTTATTATCATTTTGAAGGCGTGCCTCTTGAAAGCTGCATTTATTTTGTCCAGGCCGACCTTTCGGAAAATTCGGCTTACTACGGCGACTATGTCCCGACTTATCATATCAGCGCATTGCACTGGACGGACGCCTGGCCGGTATTCCCGTTCTTTGACAACGAACCGGCAGATATTTACATGATCCCTGTTGAAGAAGACAACGCTTCCGGGAACGGTATGATCAACGGATTGGTAACTTATGAAGACGGACGAGCCGTAATGCCGGGGGTGGAAATACTTCTTTTTGATACAGACAATAACCCACTGACTTACGACCTGACCAATGATGACGGCCAGTTTGATTTCTCACAGCTTCCTTATGGTACTTACATTGTTTACACAGAAATCGTCGGCATTGAAACCACACCGATAACAGTAACGCTAACTGCCGACAATCCGGATGAAAACATCAACATCGTTGTGAAGAATGGCGAAGCTCTGCTCGGTGTGGATGAACCACAATCGGCATACATCGAAAAGGTAGGAAAGGCCTATCCGAACCCTGCGCACGAGCAAATAGCCGTGGATATCAACATGAAGAAAAGCTCGAAACTCAATATTACGCTTGTCAACAGTTATGGTCAGCGATTGATGGATGAAACAAAACAAACTAATCCCGGAATAAACAAAATCAAACTCAATACCAGCGACCTGCCCAAAGGGATATACTTTGTGAAGATACAGGCCGGCGACGGTGTGGTTTACGTACAAAAACTTATTAAATACTAAATACCTTTTCCGGTTATTCAACGCCCTGTTCCGGTTTTCCGGGGCGGGGCTTTTTTTATGCGAACAGATCATTCATGTCGCACAAACGCAGGCTGATCTCCCAAAGCCGGCTTTGAACTTTTATGTCGAAAGAAAGGGCTGCCGGCCGATGCCGTCTGTGGAACCGGTAACCAGAATTCGTTTCATATCGTTTGCTCTTTACGATAATTCCAACTGTTTTTTCTTTGTTTCAACCATTTCATGATATGCTGTTTTCTGATCCTCTGATAGAAAGCTGATCTTAATGAGATCGTACCATTTTGGGATAACCTTTTGAAACTTATCAAAAATATTCTGAATAACCTTAATATCAAAGTTTGCACTTTTCATTATTCTTTGTCAAACGGTATAACTGATACAGCGCCGATACAATCCCTGCAAGTCACCAACAAAATCCCCATCCTGTCCCTCGGATTTATTTTCCAGCTTTTTTCCGTAATCTTCAACAGCCATCCTTCAGGTATCAGGCCATCAAAAAACGGAAACAATATCCTGCTTTGATAAGGTTTGTTTGTTAATGGAAGCGTTAAACTCACCAGTTCCGGGTCATTGATTTCAATATACTCCGGTTCATACTGAAAATGATATCCTTCTTCATCCTCAAGCAATGTTCCGGCCCATTTATCGTGCATATATATTTTAACTTTCCTCATTGGTTACTACTCAGCAGCGAAATTAACAATAAATTGTGAATGAATTTTGCAAACTGGATAAAAAGGGGGCAAAAAAGAAAGTTTCTTTGAACTATCGAAGAGACAATCACCATACCGAAAAGAGAATAT
>CAJVWU010000096.1 GCA_913009755.1 uncultured Bacteroidia bacterium | reverse complement strand
CTGTTATGATTACCCTGTCAAAACAGCCCAAGGTGCCATTGATTTTATTCTTGTATGTTGTTGTAAGTAATTCCATGTCTCAAAGATGCAAAAAATCCCTGTTTGGTTGTGGCTTGTCCACGTTGGGGTATAAATCTTTTTTGAATCTTTCCCAATCATAAAAGCGGTATCGTTATAATAATAGGTGTTGATCAGCGGCCTGTTCTTTTTCCCGGTTGCAAGGAACTGCCTGTCTGTTGTGTTTCCAAACCGCAAGGAAGCAATCACCGCCGATTCATTGTCAAGTTGCTGTTGTTTCAACAAGCGGGGCTTGCCTGTTAGATGACAGTCACGGCACTGAATTTCCACCTGGTCTTCTTCATGTGCATACAAAGTGCCATCGCCCATCAGTTCATAGGAATTATGACAATCAATGCAACTCATCCCGAGGTGATGATGAACATCATCACGGATGTATTTAAAAACGCGTGTGTCTTCAATAAGACGATAATTTTTATCATCCGGCATACTGTCTGCCGGGATCAACGTTTCGTGCCAGCCTTCATAGTTGGTTGAAATGCGTCCCGAGCGGCTGTGGCATCCAAAACAATGATTGTTAGAAACCTGCAGGCTTAAGGCCGGATGATAATTCAGATAAGAAGTGTCGAACCGATTTGACTGATGCTCAAACCAATTGGCGATAGCTATATCACTATAATTCAAATGACAGGCTACACAACCGCCACCACGGCTTTCGTCTGTTATCGGGCCTGTTTCTGTTTTCGGATTTCCCAGATGGCAACGTACACACAGGTTTTTCAAATGTTCACCGGCTGCCGAACTGCCGAGATGATGAACCGTGGTCAGTGCATCCGGATTATCCTGTTCATTAAAAACAAAACGGTCAACACTGATCATCCCGCTGAGGGTGGACATCAGGGAGGTGTTGATGCGTTTGGTAATATCGGGATGGCATTTTGCAGTACCACAGCTACGGGTTGCACCGGCAAGGTTTCCGGGAATTAAAACCATTCCTTTGTGGGCCTGGTTTTTATCCGCTTCAAAAGGATGTCCGCCGTGGCATGAAAAACATCCGATGGTTTGCGGATTATGGGAAAGCGTAAATCCTTTTACATCGTCGTGGCAAATCAAACAACTTTCTTTGTGGCCGTTAATCAAAGGGCTTGCGGCAACTTGTTCAGGGGAAAACCCGGGATGGAAATTCAACGGGGCTACCCGGATTTGTGGCAAAACTTCATGAACGTAACCTTTTTCCCAGGGCCAGGTCCATTGCCAGTTGGCCCCCCTGAAAAACAGGCCGGTAAACGTCAGCATAAAATAAGCAATTGTAAGAATGAGCAGCGATCTTTTGGTTAAAAATACATTTCGTTTGTTGCCGAATGGGACCAGAAAGATCAGGACCATCAGCAATAAGATGATCAACAGTGAATATTCGGGCCGGGTCAGCCAATGGAGCACCTCCTGAAAGCCGATAAAATACCACGGCCCTTTTACCGTGGGATTCAGGTTGTCGTGGAGCGGGGCCGTGATAAAGAGACTCAGTAATGCGGCGACTAAAGTCGCCGATACGAATTCACCCCATTTAGGCCATATTTTCCGTGTATGTTCAAAAATGATAATGGCAATAAAAATGGTGAAAGTGGCGATATGATGAACATATACCAGTTGCAAACTACCTGCTTTACCCAGTAACGAATACCCCAACAGGTTACCTGCAAAGGGAATTCCCGAAACCAGGCTTTCAAGGATTCGGCGTGCCTGCAAACTGTCGGCATCCGCTTTGAGCAAAAAGCCGGTAAGCATGGCCAGGAAAATGATCAGAACGCCAAGGCTCAGGCGTGCCCAAAGTCCTTTTTTCAAGCGAATACCTTCTTTTTTACTGAAATGATCATAAATATGAACCATGATAAAGATTAAAAAAAGCTGGGCACTCCAGTAATGCAGGTTACGGAACAAAGAAGCTGCCGGGTTGGCAATCATCAATATACTGATGGATTCATAAGGTTTTTCAACATTATAGGGAATGGCAAGAAAAATGCCCGAAACAACACAAATTGTAAATAAGGCCAGGCTCAGTTGCCCGTATGTGGTATCAATCCTTATTTTTCTCAAAACCTTCATCCCCTGACCTGAATCGTTATCCGGTTGGTTTGGCTGTTGAAATGAAAAGGAAGCCGCTTAAGCGGTTTGATTGCAGGGCCTTTCTCAGGCATGCCGTTTTCATTAAATACCGATCCGTGGCAGGAGCAGATTATGCGGCCATTATTTTCCTGGTTGAGAAGACATCCCAGATGGGTGCATCGTGCTGAGAACACGCTGATTTCATCATTATTGTTGACAATGATGTATTCGCCGGCAAACTGGATTTCACGGTTCGGATTAAAAGGAACGGTTATTTTCCGCTTTTGCAACAATTGTTTTTCCGAGCCCACAAGTTTGCTCCATAAATAAATGCCACCCAATAAAACAGCTGACCCCGTCAGCCTGAAAAAATTTCTCCTGTTGTATTTTTGATCGCTCAACTTATAAGGCAAATAATGATGCGAATTTACCAAAAAAGAAACTTAACTGTAAGGCAGGCATTAGGAAAATTACGGAATCAGGATAAAGTTTATCATCCTGTCTCACGGATATTTTTCAGTAAACTATGATTTAATATTTCCAGGTTTTTACCAGTACTGTTACATTCGGCGTTTGCTTTTCAAAGGCTTTTTTTGCAAAAACCGAATTTAGATTTAAAATAAATTAGTTGTGGTAAAAAAACCGGGCCTGTTTCGCAAAACATTCCATTGTTTATAAATAACAGTAAAGCAATTTATTATGCACGCATACCATCTAAAGACATCTATCTTATTTGAATGTATTATATATAACTGGTTGGTTTGGTTTTAAGTATCTTTAAAATTAATTTTGTATCCTCTATTGAAATAATTGAAACCAATGAAAAAATTTATTGAATTCATTTTTATCATTATTGTTCCATGGATTATAATTCTTTGGATAGTTTTTACTTTTACAAGGGATAAAGACAGGAATTATTATCCAACAAAGGACATCGTAATTAAACATGACACTGTTCCGGTTGATCATTCCAAATTTGCTGTTTTGCAGAAAAAATTTGAAACGCCGCAGGATGTCACAAAAACCTGTCTGACCTGTCATAATGGTAGAGGCAAGGAATTTATAAGGACTCCGCACTGGTTATGGAAGCAAAAGGATACCATTCCCGGAAGGGGTATTTTCGACCTTGGGAAAAGGGATTTGTTAAACGATTTTTGTATCGGGGTTAATTCAAATGAAAATCTCTGTTCCATGTGCCATGCCGGCTATGGTTATTCAAACAAAAATTTTGATTTTCACAACCAAAATAATATTGACTGTCTTGTTTGTCATGACAATACGGGAACTTATCATAAATCAAACCCCTGTCTGGGGTCAAACAACCCAAAAGCCGGTTTGCCTGCCCTGGGAACAAATCTGACGAATGTTGCCCAACATGTTGGCGAAACGCATAAAAACAATTGCGGTTCCTGCCATTTTACAGGTGGTGGCGGCAACAACGTGAAACATGGCGATTTGGAACTTGGCCTGCTGCAATGCACCCGCGATTTTGACGTGCACATGGCTTCAAAAGGGGAAAATGCCAAAAACCTGCGTTGTGAGGATTGTCATAAAACGGAAAACCATAACATTACAGGACATTTATATTCGGTGGCTTCATCAGCAAATAATCGGGTAACTTGTGAGGAATGCCATACCGACAGGCCGCATAAAAGCAAATTGTTAAATAACCATTTTAAAATCATTGCCTGTCAAACTTGTCACATTCCCGTTTATGCAAAAGGTTTTCATACTAAAATTATTTGGGATTGGTCCACGGCAACCAAAATGGATAAAAACGGAAAGCCCATCTTCGACAAAGACCTTCCGGGAAACACTTATGCTTATGACGGTAAAACCTATCATAATGTACAATTACAGTACGATTCGCGGCACGGAACAGCCGTATTTCAGAAGGATGTTAAACCCGAATATGTTTGGTTTAACGGAACGGCTAATCATCATTTGTTACATGATAAAATTGCGGATACAACCCATCCCCTTATTTTAAATCCTTTGTTTGGCTCTTATCATGATAATGTGGAACCGGGAGACCCCAGGCATCCTTCTAAAATATGGCCTGTAAAGGTTATGCGCGGAAAACAACCTTACGATCCGGTTAATATGTTACTGATTCAGCCCAAGCTGGCCAGTCGTATCAAAGGGAGTGGCGCCCTTTGGGCCGATTACAACTGGGAAGCCTCTTGTGAAACAGGGATGAAATACATCGGACTACCTTACAGTGGACACTATGCTTTCCTGAAAACAGAATCCATGTGGCTTTTAAACCATGAGGTATCCCCTTCAGGCAAAGCCTTGCAATGTGCCGATTGCCATAATACCAACAACAGTCGGTTGAAAAACCTGACGGGATTTTATCTTCCCGGCAGAGATCATAGTTCGGTATTGGATATTTCGGGAGTAATTTTTATCATTCTTATTTTACTGGGTGTAATCATTCATGGTACATTGCGAATAGTCAGCAACAAAAAAAACCATTAATATTAATTCTGAAGAAAATGAAAAGAGTATTAATTTATAAAAGATACGAACGTTTCTGGCACTGGACACAGGCTTTGTTGATCCTCTTGCTTGCGCTAACCGGTTTTGAAGTGCACGGGGTTTATCATATATTTGGCTATCAGGAAGCGGTATTTGTTCACCGCAACCTTGCATGGGCTTTTATTATCCTCATTGTTTTTTCTCAATTCTGGAATATGGTCACCGGCGAATGGCGGCAGTATATTCCTTCTACAAAGATGTTAAAAGCGCAAATTGAATATTACATAACGGGTATATTCAGGCAGGCACCCCACCCGACACGTAAAACCGTTTACAACAAATTTAACCCATTGCAGCGATTGACCTATCTGGGTTTGCGGGTATTAATCATCCCGGTAATGGTGTTCAGTGGTTTATTGTATATGTATTACACTTATTTTGTTAACCAGCAAGTTGTTCATGATTTAAGGCCGATTGCTTATTTTCATACCATTGGTGCTTTTTTGTTGCTGGGATTTGTTGTTGTCCATGTTTACCTGACCACCACCGGACACAAACCGCTTTCAGCCATTAAAGCTATGATTACAGGTTGGGAAGAAATGTCAAACGAAGATGCCGAGGTCGCACTGGAAGAAAACCTGGAAGTAGCTATGGTTCAAACCCGGAAAGGTATCAGCGGAAAAGGAAGCATTGAAAAAGAAGGAATGTTTGAAACGGCCTTTGAAGATGTGGTTGAAAAACTGGGCATCGAAACCGAGTCAACCCGCTTGCGGGCAAGATTGATAGACTCCAATGTGGGATACTTCAGGATAAACAAAGACGGGATTTATGAAGAGGTAAATGACGCCTGGCTTAATTTATATAAATGCACAAATAAAAAAGATGTCATTGGTTCACATGTTACCCTGGACAGAACACCCGAAGGGAAAAAACAAATCATGAAACTGGTGAATACTGTTCTGAACGGTGGAACCATAACCGGCGAACGGGTGGAACGGGTATGCAAAGATGGATCAATTGGTTATCATACGGTTTCGGCCACATCTTATAAAGATAAAAACGGAAATATCCTCGGCCTTGAAGGATTTATTATTGATATAACCCATCAGGTAGAAGCAGAAAGAGCCCTCGAAAAGAAAATCACTTCACAATATAAAAGCGACGATTTCTACCAACTGGTTTCCGCATCCAATGATGTGGGTTATTTCCGCATTGGAAAAGACGGCTTTTATCAGGAAGTAAACGATACCTGGCTAGAATTGTATAAATACGGTTCCAAAGATGAGATTATCGGAAAACACTATTCGCTGAGCCGAACAAAAGATGATTTTATTGCTTTGAAAAATTCGGTGGACAGAGTACTCAAAGGGGAAACCATTCCTTTTGGCATTACCCGCCGTTACTGCAAAGACGGTTCTGTCGGCTATCACCACATTACGATGACACCGGTTTACAAAGGTGATGACATTGTCGGCTTTGAGGGTTTTATTGTTGACAAGACGGATAAAAAATTAGCGGAGGAGTAATTGAAATCAAGTCAGGTTTAATACTGGTATCTGTTCACAAAAAAGTCCTGAGTTGTTCTCAGGACTTTTTTATGGGTTAAACAAAAGGCCGGGCAAAAGAAATATTACTTTTTCACGATCTTTTTCACTGTGGTGAAAGAGCCGGTTTTAATTTGCAATAAATAAACCCCGGAAGGAAGGTTACTTACATCCAGTTCTGTCCTGAAATTGTCATGGCTTGCCGTAAAACTCTTTTCCAGAATTATTGAATTCATTGCATTTAACAGCCGCAGGGTAACTTTGTCGTTATCGTTTCCTTTAACAATGACCGTAACCTGATCCGTTGCCGGGTTGGGATAAACGGCGGTCAGTGTGGGCTGGCTTAATTCTTTATCTGATGTGATAGCTCCCATGCCAAATTCATAGATCTCGAATGCCCCGAAATCCGGTTCAAAATTGTATAAAACATTCCCGTCGGCATCTTTGATTTTCAGATATCCCGAACCCTGGTTTGGATTGGCCCACCATTCCAGTCCGTCGTCTCCCGAGTCGTTGATCAGGAGTTGATAGCAACCCTGTTCAAGATTAAAAGATTCCGAATAAACGGTATTGTTTTCCAGTCCTGACCATGCCTGAATGGTGTCGCCATTCCCGTCGTACAAAACATAAGAGGTCTGGTAACCATAATTGTTTGTCTTACATTCGATGGTGATGGGTTGCGATTGGTCATATACATCCACCCCGTTAAAAACCGTCCTGTAGGTATCGTTGTAAGAATTTTCATCCTGCTGGCCGTTCACATCTATTATTTTTGCCACAAAAACATTGGAGGTGGGCAGCCAGAATGTGAGATCATCCACAGGAAGCACAATCGTATCTTTTTCTGTGAATTCCAACCATCCGGTCCAGTAGTAAGTTATTGGCGTTCCGCCTTCTTCATAATATTCAATGTTTACATGGTAAACCGGATCTTTTCCTGTGTTTTGGATCACGATCTCCGGATAGGTACAGGCTGGGTTGAACCGTATATTCGAAGCATAGACCGAGTTGGGTTTCAGCACTTCCACAATCCCGGCATCAAGATTGAAATTGGCTTCTCCGTAAGTTACGAGTTGGTTATTGACAATGTAATTTGACGCTCCCCACGCCGTTTGCAGTCCGTAATCAATATTTACCGTTTCCCCCGGCGTTACTAAATTGGTGATGTCGTTTTCCACGAGATTGGAATATTTCCCGGGGCACCAGCCGGCACGGTCATAAACCCACGTTCCGCCCTGCGGATAGATGGGGTTGGTTGCACATTCGGTCCAGACTTTCCATGTAAATTGCTGAACCCCGTTAATTTTAAGAAAATGATTGCGGGGAATAAATTCACCCTGCTGGCCGTGGCCTGTAATAACCGATCTGATCTTAAAATATTTGCCGTCTGTGCGCAACTGAACATCGCGCGGCTCAAAGGCACGGTTGGAAAGGATGGCGGTGTAACTTTTGTAGTCAGGCCGCCATATCTGCAGTACATTAAGCACATCGCGCGGAGGTGTTCCCACAATAAACAGGAATCTGATGTCCATATCTTCCTGCCACTGGCCTCCTCTTTCCACGGTCATCCGTTTTGTCCCTTTCAGGATGGGGGTGTAGTCGGTAACGTCGAAAGCCCATGTTTTACCCCCCATTCCGAGGTCAAGGTAAATACCATAAGGCGTAACAAACGACATGATCTCAAATTTCATGGGATACCTTTTATAATAAGTCAGCTCGGTGACCTCAATGGTGTCGGTGGCTTGAATGTAGGCTGAATCAATGAGGTTGCCATCCGGGCCGTATGTGTGCTCATATTGTTCCTGCCAGTATTCATTCACGGATACTTCATTAATGCTGTCGTCGAGCATGGTCCCGTAACGGGGGATGATCTCGTATTCCCTGACAATGTTCGGGGTCAATTGAACAGAGTCGGTAACGATCTGATCAGTAACGGTAAGATTATAATCACCCTGGGCAAATGTGATGTTCGGGCGTTCGGTCGTTTCAACAAAACCGCGGTTCAGGTTGTTGCCCCGGTCAAACAGCCAATACATGTATCCGTCAATCGTAGCGGTTTTTGCAAAGGCAGAAGCGTCATTTACCGTGTCGCCACCCCCTTCGTCAAAAGGATAATATGCCACGAGGTCTGCATAATCGGGATGTGTAGCGTCAACGGGCCTGTACATCCATTCACGGATCGTTGCCTGATCCAGTTCTTTCTTCCAGACCCTGAATTCATCAATTTTACCAAAATAAGTGCGGTTGTAATTCCCACTGGTACCCAGAATAAAATTGCCGATGTCAATCAATCTTGTTTTATCGGATCCCGAATGCCACAAAGTGCCGTTGTGATAAATTTTCATTTCCCCGGTATTTGTGTTTTTGGTTATGGCCCAGTGGCTCCAACTGCCTTTGTATTCATCAGGGGTGGCCGTTTTGCTAATCCTGTCATAACCACTGCCGTCATTGCCGCAGTCAAAATAAATTTTCGAGTCGCCCCAGGGAAGGTGAAGGTTTACCTGGCGCCTGTTCAGGCTGTCGCGGGCCCAGAAAATGCTGTTATTGACGGGCTGTATCTTTTTGTTTCCGTAACTCCAGAACGAAATGGTGATCTCATCGGAAATGTCAGCCATGGGGCCTGCCGGAATTTCAATTTTCCCGTTCACATTATCCAGACAATAATTGTTTGTTGTGAAAATACCTGATGTTGTCCCCGTATTTTCACCTTCAACGTCCAGGGCGTTGCTTGTGCTGTTATTGGTAAAAGAAAGCTCTATGATGAGGTTTGATGTGCCGTCCCACGAGAAAGGTGTGTAAAACTGCAGCCGGTTCGATCCCGGAGAAAAAGTGTAATCGTCGAAAAAGACTTCCGTAAAACCACCTGTGTCAATATCAATATTGTTTAAAGAAGTTTTGTCGGTATTTTTCATCTTCACGCGCAAATATCCGGCTTCTGCATTGTTGCTGCTGACAATATCCAGAAGGATGGCGTCAATATTTCCGGAAACTATTCCGGATGCTGCCAATTCTGTCTGGGTATATAAATATTGTGATTTTCCCGAGTGGTTCCCGGTTGCCAGTACATGCGGAAGCGACAGATTGCCTGACCCGACAGTGCTCAGGGTCTCTGAATTTGTATTGTTGATTTGTACATCTTTTTGCCGGTATTGATAATAATCGTAAAGGGGATCTTCCACATAATAGAACACGGTATCAGAAAAGGCTGAAATATAATGGGAACTTGTAAAACTTAACACCGAATCAACTTTTGATGAATCGGTGATATACGTGTTGCAGGAATAGTCCCATTCTCCACAACCTTTGTTCCGGTCTGTGGTTGTTGACACCAACCCCTTTTTACACCGCATGTTGTAAAGCATGATGACTTTTTCATAAGTCACACCGGGATCATCCGGGAAGTCAATCATCGTATCGCGGATGCCATGGCCGTGAGTCTGGGTATAATTGAAAGTTTTAACGACGATGGTGTCGCCGTCGGACTGTGCTGAACCCTGAATGGCAAATGCCAATAAAAAGAGGGTAAAAAAAAGATATTTCATGTGACCGGGGTTAAAATAAATCATGTTGGTTTTTGACGGATAACCGTTTACGGGTTTCCTGATGACAAAGGTAATAATATTTAGCCCGTTCTTTCGTTTTATCAGCAGCAAATAAAAACCTGATTCATGATTTAACAAAAGGTTTTAAAGCGATGAACAGTTGACATTTTTAATCGAAAAACTAAAAACTGCAGTTATGAGAAAAACCACCATCATTTTATCTTTTCTAATGTTATCCGGTCTTTTACAGGCTCAGGACAACACCCCCAAAAGATCAGGTTGGAAAGTCACCTCATTTAGTGTAAGCATTGGATTTGCCGGTGTTTATATGACAAACACCAACAGCGATTACAACAACCTGAAAAATTCAGTTGAAGACCCGGACCTGTTTATTGATCCTGCGGGTTTCAGCCATGACCAGTTTTATTCGGGAGCGGCTGGAAACGGAAGTTTCAGGATCAGTATGGGGCTCACGCCGTACAGCAAAAAGCACGGCAAATACCGGAATAATCGCGAGCTGCGTTTCAGGGTGGGAAGTAATATTGGGATCCGCCACTCTTTTTCGTTTTATCAGGACGAATCTTTCCCGGTGGATACTTTTTACTCGGCAAACGGCAGGCCGGATATTTATGCCGATTCAGTCCAATATAGCGGCTATGGTTATGATGAGCGGTTTACGGATATTAATTTCGGCATCAGCTACCTTTTTAAAACGGATGTGCAAAAACGGGTTTTTCTTTATACAGGAGTAGGTGCGGAATATGGCATTACCTTAAACTATTATGTAACGGTTGATCAATATGAGGGCAGTTCAGTTTATTACCATGATAGCAATAAGCCGGAAGATCATTATCCGTACAATTATTATTATGCCGGTAATGGCTATACGTCTTCAACAAATGACACAAAAATGAAAACCCCCGCCCAGTTTGTCCGTGCATTCATTCCGTTGGGCATTGATTTCAGAATTTCAAACCACAATTCTTTTTTCAAACACGTACATCTTTTTACGGAATTCAATCCCGGGGTGGAGTTTCAGATACTCGGCGGACAAACCGGCGTTAACCCCTATTTCGGTGTGGCCCTGATGGGTTTGCGGTATAAATTTCTTGTCCCTAAATCCTTGTCAAATGCATACCACAATTTAAAACCTCCAAATTCATGATGAGGATATTTGCCGTGAAATCCACCGGGTGCTATTCCGAGAATAATTAATTGATCAACATCAGGCGAAATGCCAAAAAGAAAAGAAATACAAAGAGGGTTAATTTGTTGAGAAACTTGTTTTTAATAGCCAGGTTATCGGCAAACAGATGAATTGACCAAAAAGTGAGCACAAACAACAGCCAACGCAAAAAGGCACCAAAACTCACATCGGTTATCAAAAAAGTTTCTTCGCCATACCTTGATAATATTAATCCTATTAATACGGGCGATGCTATTATAAGTAGAATTGTCGGTGTTTTAAAGAAATTTCGCCACTGAAAGTTTTCAAATGTTTTTTTATTGAATAAAAACCCGATAATTAAAACGGGTATCAAAAAATCGGACAGGAACGGCAAGTAAACCTCTTCCGTTAAAATTACGGGGTGAAAGAAAGAACAGCACATCGGTTTTAACAAAAAGAAGAATGACAACCCGTGCGATGATGACCAATAAAAACAGTATTAATACTTTCTTTTTCATAACTTTTCTATTTATAGGATGTTATGGGCTGGGCTTATTAAAAATCGAATCTTAAAACGATGTCTCTCCTTTTTAACCCAATCAACTTTTATAACATCTTGATTAATTAGTACTTTTTCTGTTTTCTTCTCAAATTCATTTATAGAAAGATTTTTCTTTTTAATTTTATATTGAAGTTTGCGATTTGGTATGTACAATCCACTAATTGCAAAAAATTTATGCATTGTGTTTTCGATTCCAAGATTTATTTCCCAACTTATAACGCCATAGAATGGCATATCAAAATCTAGTAAACAGTCATCAATTCTTTCATCGATGTGTTGAACTGTATTTCTGAGTCTACTAATATGTAGTAAGTCCTTTCGTGCTAATCCTTTAGCCAAGTTATATAATATTGAGTCTTTTTCAATTATCATCAATGCGTTTATTGCTTGTTATTTAACCTTGCCCATATCGGTTGGGCTATGCTGCGTGCCGCATTTTATTGTTTGATTTTCCTATTTACCAATATCTTTAATTAACATCTAAACCATTTATAAACAGTTAATTGAGGCATGAAACATAGCCTTAGGCATAGTTTTTTTTTATTTGTCAGTTTGTTCATAAAATGTTTGTGTAGTTTTACTTATTCTATATAATTCAAGTAATTTGTAGTCAAATAATCTGATATCGTTTTATCACCGTTTACATTCTGAAATTCTTGTTTGTTTTTTGCTACTAAATCAACAATGTTTGGATTCGAGTTTATAGTAACATACACTTGAATTAGTTTCCAGTTGTGTTCTAATGTATAGTCATTTGGGTCAAGACCCTCAAAATATTTGTCTAGTACATTACTTATTTGAATTAAATCAAATGAACTGTATTTAATTTGTCTGTAGAGTAGATATTTCTCTAATAATTTATAGTCGATATGATTCTTTTTTTTCTCCTTTTTTATAATTCTTCCATAGTGTAAGTTGTGCTTGTTGGCTGAAATTCAGAGAGTATATCATGTCTGATATTAACTTTTCATTTTTATCGATAAAATAAAGTTGAGGAAAACCCCGCCAAGAATGATAATAATTCTTCAATCTTTTTTTCTCAATTTGTGATGCGTTGTCCATATCATATTCAAAAATAATGAAATTGGAATTCAGGAATTCAATGGTCTCTTCACTACGATCTATTCTTGTCTCGAATTTCTCAAATACAGGGCATGATAAACTTCTTGTAATAAAGAAAATATCCTTGTTGAGAGTTTTTGCAGAGTCGATGGCTTGGTCAAATGAACCATGAAAAATGTTCAGTTTTGGATTACTAAATCCAGTTAGATAAAAGAGAATTAATATTACTATGATTGATCTTTTCATTTAGTTTTTAAGTATAACGATTTGAGTCTGTTAAAATTATGTCTAACGGCAGTTTGTCTAAAAATCATCGATAAAGATTAATTATCGGGTGAATATAAGCTGATTTGCCGGATGTTCAAAAAATGAGCAAAGCTGTGGAGTGGTAAGCCGGACGGCCATTCTCCACGAATTCCGTCTTGAACCCGTATTCTGTCAATGGCAAACCATCAACAAAAAGGTTGATGAGGCGAACCTCGTTATCCTGATCGATTGATTGTTCAAGTGTCACAGGAAAAAGAGCCGCCTGGTTTCTGTCAATCCCTTTTATGAATTTCATACAGGAAAGGCATGAAAACCTTGGTTATGCAGTATGATCAGACACCGGGAATTATTAACAAAATGTTGTTGGGTTTTTAGATAGTCTGACGGTTTGGCATCAAGTAGGCAAAGGGAGTTTCACCCTAAGCCTCTCACAGAACCGTACGTGATAGTCTCCCATCATACGGCTCTTCTAAGATGTCCCATATTAAAAGGTAGTATCCCTTTTTGTGTGTAATGGCTTCTTAAGCTAAAAGCAAAGTTATTCATTTTTTTGTCTTTTCTGTGGAATGAATGGAAGCGAAGCGGAGGCGTAGCCGGAGCGAGCTTCCATTCATT
>CAJVWU010000095.1 GCA_913009755.1 uncultured Bacteroidia bacterium | reverse complement strand
CAGGTAAACCATAATCGTCAATCAATATCTTTTCTGACAGGTAGGTCATAACCAGTATATTTTTTGACTGCTCTGCAATGATCCTGACCATTTTCAATATTTTATCATCAGGTTTTGGTAAAATGGTATGGAAAGTAACAATCAATGGTTTTTTAAGGTTATTGATCATTTCCAGCAGATAGTTGCCATATTCTCCGCCGAATAAGCCGAATTCGTGTTCAATCATCACCGCTTTCACCTGGTGGTCATCGTTGAGTTGTCCGGCAATTTCCCTGTAACTTTCAGGACGGGTTGTATCCAGCACGTATTTTACTTCTTCCGGATAATTAAATCCCTGATACTCGTCTTCCAATGCACAAATGTTAACCTCAATGCTGTCGTCCATCTGGTTTCTGATGGCACGCGTGAGGTCAGTCGTAAAAGTAGCTATCCCGCATTCGCGTGGCGGATAGGTGGTGACAAATACTAACCTGGAGTTCATATCTATGTTTTTATGTTTCTAAATCAATAAATTTCAGCATCATAAATCAATTGACCTTTTGGCTTTTAACGATTGTGTTTTAATTCTTCCAAAAGCTCATCAAGGGGAATGGTAACAAAAGAAGATGCATAATCCGACATACTGTAAGGAATAATCAGTTCGTTGTTGTGAATGATGGAACCGCAGGAATAAACCACATTGGGCACATAGCCTTCCCTCTCTTTTTCATTGGGTACCATCAGGGGGCGTTTCAAATGGCCGATCACTTTTCCGGGGTCGTCCAGGTCAAGCAAAATGGCACCGAGGCGATACTTGCGCATGGGCCCCACACCATGAGTGATCAACAGCCAGCCCTCTTTTGTTTCGATGGGGGAACCGCTGTTGCCGATTTGAATAAATTCCCATGGAAAGCTGGGCTTTTGTAATAACCTGGCCTCTTTCCACAAGTTGATGTTGTCAGAAAACATGATGTAGTTGTTCATGCCGTCGTACCGCCCGACCATGGCATATTTCCCTTTTATTTTTCTTGGAAACAGGGCCAGGTCTTTGTTCTGGGCATATTTTCCGTTCAGCGGGAATACTTTAAAATGATAAAAGTCTTTTGTTGAGATCAGTTTGGGCAGGATGGTATATCCGTTATATGCCGTATAGGTTGCATAATAACTTACTTCACCGTTGTCATCAGTAAACCTGACAAAACGGGCATCTTCAATGCCATTGCTTTCGCTGTAAGATATGGGGAATATTACCCTTTCTGAAAGTGCCGTGTCCAGCGAGAAAGTGATTTCATAATGCGAGTCGGCAACCCAGTTGATTTCCTGGATGACTTTTCTTTTTGTAGGCGTTAAGGTAACATCTTTCAGTGTTTCGGTAATAGCTGCCTGCAATTCACCGTAAATAAATTCATCTTTTAATTTGGAAAGGACAATGTCAACGATGTTTTTACGGATGTTCATCTCGTCCAGTTTCCGGGCAAAAGCTTTTTTATTGTAAACCGTACGTTTCACATTTTCGGGTACTTCTTCCAACTGTCCGGGATCATTAAAATAAAAATTGCTGTTCCGGTCAATAATGCCCTCTTTGAAAACAATTGAAGAAATATGCCCCTCGCCGGTTGCCCTGAAACTTACAATAATCCGTTTCTGGCCTTCTTTCAGTCCAAACTGGTCGGGATGCTCCACAATTGAGGGGTTAAAATAGGCTGCAGCTTCCACAGAATATTCGTGTGTAAAATAGGAGCCGATGAACAATTTTACCTCTTCCGAAAGAGAAGCAGGATCAATATTTAGCTTATCGAACAAATGGCTAATGGTGGTGAAATTGGACTCAAATACCTGAGTTATATGGCGATGACGCGTTGAAAAATCCCTGAGTACCTGTTGCAATTCAAAATAAATTTCTTCGGATGATAATTGTAAAACTTTTTGTATAACCTCGGTAGCCTTTTCATCGCCCGGATCATAAAACCGTGTAATGGTACGTTTCGGATCAGGATAAAAAATTATAGGCTTCCTTTTTATTGTTACTGACATGATTATTTTTTTTGATGAATGTTCCGGCTATAAAATTAACAATTCCCTAATATTTATTGATACCCCTTTTTCTTTTATATATAAGTAAGCATTTATTTACAAAGGTAAGAATTTTTTCTCCTTTCTGTTGATATTTTTATCACTTTTTAAACAATGAGTTGTTTCATGGGTATTTTTTATATCGGATCAGCAGTCATCAATAATGGCATTAAAAGCATGTAAAAAGACCGGTAAAAAATTTTTTATTAAACAACAAATCCGAAAGTTTTATTTCCAAAAGACACTGAGTACCTCTTATCCTGAAATTCATTTTAAAAGTTTTTCAGCTAAATTTGAAAAACTTTTAGATGGGCGTAATATTAATCAAAAACAAAGGATGACAAATTACGGAATCATCAAAAAAACTTGGAGCAGAATTTATCGGAACTTTTTGGCTGGTACCTGGTGGCTGTGGCAGTGCGGTGCTGGCAGCAGCCTATCCTGAACCGGGGATCGGGTTTGTGGGCGTGGCCCTGGCTTTCGGGCTGACCGTGTTAACCATGATCTATGCCGTCGGTAGTATTTCCGGCGGGCATTTCAATCCGGCAGTTTCTTTCGGGCTTTGGGCCGGCGGCAGGTTGCCCGGAAAAGACCTTATCCCTTACGTTGTTGTTCAGGTGCTTGGCGCTATTGCCGCTACGGCAATATTGTATTTGGTTGCCACCGGGAAAGCCGGTTATGAACTGAAGAGCGGCAGCCTGGTCAGCAACGGATATGGAGAACATTCACCTGATCAGCATTCCCGTAACCAATACTTCCGTAAACCCTGCACGCAGCTCGGGTCCGGCATTGTTTGAAGGCGGCATTGCTTTAACACAGTTGTAGTTTTTCCGGGTTATGCCCATCATTGGCGGAGTATTGGGTGGAATTACCTGGCGGTGGTTTGAGAGTAAAAAGGAAGCGGAATAAGAACCACCTACTTCTATTTTTAGTAACTGAATTATTATTGCTTTTCTCATTTTTAGTAAATTTGTTAAATGAATTTATTAAAAATGAAGAAAAAAGTATCGGGTTCCTTTTAAACGGTTAAAGCAAACATAAAGAGTTGAAAAATGGCTAAGACAGTAGAAGAAATTGAAAAAGCATTAACACAAATGCCGTCTGATCAGTTGAGGAAGTTTCGTGCATGGCAGGTATATTGGATTCGCTGGCAGGAGAAGCGTTGGCTGATTATAAAGAAGGAAAAATAAAAAATTGTGAATCATTATACCAGTCCGTCTTTATTGGGTGGCTTATCAGGCATTACCTTCTTTGGTCAAGAGAATTGCGGATAAAAATTTTGATCTCCTCAAAAAAAAATCCAAAGCATTCATATCTTCACCTCAAGAAAATCAAAAAGTTTTGGTCTGTTCGTATCAGTATTCGTTATCGCGCATTAGCTGTAGAAGTTGAAAGTGGTTTGCTTTGGTTGCGGATTGGAAACCATGCTGAGTACGACAAACTTATCATGACTTAAAAAAACAGGTAATCAAATACTTAATTATTTTATTTATGTCATTTCACTTTTTGTACTTTTACCTTCTTCTATTTACGTTCATAAAAACAAAAAATCATGTTTAATAAAGAAGTCTATATTGACAGGCGCAACCGTCTGAAAAAAGAATTGAAATCGGGAATCGCATTGTTTCCCGGCAATGTTGAAGCCTCTTTTAATTATCCTGATAATACCTATCATTTTCGTCAGGACAGTTATTTCCTTTATTTCTTTGGCCTTGACCATCCCGGCTTTGCCGGTGTGATTGATGTGGACAACGACAAAGAATACATTTTCGGAAATGATGTTGATATTGAAGACATCATCTGGATGGGTGTCCAACCGAAAGTGGTTGACAGGGCTGCCGAGGCGGGTATCAGCAACACGGCTCCCATGAATGATCTGGCTGTCTTCCTTTCCAATGCCATACAAGCTGGCCAAAAAATACATTTTCTTCCAACCTACAGGGGGGAAACCGTAATTCAGCTTTCGGCATTGCTGAATAAAAGTAATGATGAAATCAAAAGCGGTTCTTCCGTGGAATTGATCAAAGGCGTGGTCACACTGAAAGAGGTCAAAGATAAATATGAAATTGCTGAAATTGATAAGGCCGTGGATATTGCTTACCTGATGCACACCACATCCATGAAAATGGCCATGCCCGGCATGGTTGAACAGGAAATCGCCGGGACCATTGAAGGCATTTCGCTGGCGCTGGGCGGCCCTGTTTCGTTCCCGATCATATTGAGCATGGACGGACAGACATTACACAATCATTATCATGGCAATGTGCTGGCAGAAGGCCGCATGATGGTCACCGATGCCGGTGCCGAAACACAACTGCATTATGCCAGCGACATTACGCGTACAGTTCCTGTCGGTGGAAAGTTCAATGCACGGCAGGCGGAAATATACCAGATCGTTTTGGATACCAACGAAAAAGCCATTGAAGCCATCAAACCCGGAGTACCCTATCGTGATATTCATTTTTTGGCAGCCCGTGTCATCATTGACGGATTGAAACAGGCCGGCCTGATGAAAGGGGACACCGAAGCTGCCGTTGCAGCCGGCGCACATACGCTTTTTATGCCCCACGGCCTGGGACACATGATGGGCATGGATGTCCACGATATGGAAGGCCTGGGCGAAGATTATGTAGGATATGATGAATCCGTCTCCCGCTCCGGTCAGTTTGGCACGGCTTATCTGCGTCTGGCAAAAGCACTGAAACCGGGCTTTGTCCTGACGGTGGAACCCGGCATTTATTTTATCCCCGCCCTGATTGACAAATTCAGGGATGAAGGCAAATTCACGGACTTCATCAATTACGGCAAAGTGGAAACCTATAAGAATTTTGGCGGCATCCGTATTGAAGACGATGTGCTGGTTACGGCTGACGGACATCGTGTGCTTGGCAAACCCATCCCGAAAACCATAGCAGAAGTGGAGCAGACAATGTACGAACCTCGGGAATGGATAAAAAAAGAAGGGTTTATATAAAAGGTATTCACCGGTATATAAAAAAACGCAGCAGGTATTCAAAAAAATATGAATACCTGCTGCAGAAAAACCAATTATCTCAACTTTTTGTCTATTCTTCTTTTCGTTTGTTTTGACTTACAAGGTGAAAAACTTTTTTACCTCCGTAAGCAACTCCCAACGACATCAGGATAAATATCCCTGATCCGACGGGTGCACCGCCGCCTAATGGAGGATCACCTGACTGAGGCCCGTTTCCCGGATTATTGGGTGACATCATCTGGCTAAATCCGGCAATTGCAAATAGCTGGAATAGGACGATCATTATATATTTTTGAATTGTTTTTTTCTTCATGATTTCCTGTTTTAGATTTGGATATTTAACGAATAAAAACTTTTTTGGTTACAACTTTTTTTCCATCAATAACCTGTACGATTAATGTTGAGTTGGAAGCTTTCACCGGAATGATGTTCAGGGTTGATGGTGATAATTCATTTTCAACCAGTTTCCGGCCATACAGATCAATTACCCGGACAGTTCTGCCTTTCACGGAACCGGATTGCCTGATAAAGATTTTTTTATTCCAGGCATAGATCAGACAACCTCCATCCTCCGGGTTTTCCACGCCGGTTACTACCGGATTGATGTGGACAAGAAAACGATCAGGGGATTCATTGACGTTTGCATCAAAAGCATAATCATTTTGTTGGATCATATCCTGAATGTTCCCGGTAAAAAGGTCTTCGAGATAAATATCCGATTCGTCCATGCCCGAAATATCTTTCAGCGACAAGATTTGCTGACCCGATGTTCCCGCACTGAAATCCAGTTTCACCGACTGGTCTTCCCCATCCGGCAACGGAAGGGCATCAATGCTTAATTCCCGGTCGTCCTGAACATAATACAAGGATGGTGCATTTGCAAAATTATCAAACCTGGTTACGTCCCAACCTTGATCATATTGTTCGGTACATTCCTGGGAGAAAGCCATCCATACCTCATCTTGTCTGCCGCTTTCATCTGAAACGCCCAATACGAAATATGAAATATCACTTGTATCATTTTTTTCGGATGTATTTTTATAAAAGTTTTGTGCATTATGAACTTTTGCCGTAGCCGGAATAGTGATGGATGCCCCTCCGGAAGTTGCCCTGACAAAAAAGCCGGATGAAACAGGGATTATCCCTTCAGTTAAACTTCCGATGCCATGGTTGTTCCGTGTTTTATAATTGCCGGTTGCATGGTCATATACCCATACCGATCCGTCAAGATTGGTCTTAACCCATCCTCCCTGATCCCAGTCAAGTGCTGATGGAAACGGGTTGCCAATGAGGTTATAACCATGGCTGGCATCGGTGTAAGCCAGTGAGGAAAGGGTAAGATCGGTGCTTTTTAACGGTCCTTCAAAAGTGGGTGTTACATTGTATCCGTTTTTAATCCATACGGCAAAACCTTTTCCCAATGGCATAGGTGTTGAAAGTTGCCATACAAAAGTCCATCCCCCGTCAGTCCCTGCACTTTCGTCATATTCCTTCAACCATACATCGGGATTGTGGTTAAAATACAATGAGGCAATCGTCTGGTTATTTGCCGAAGCGCTCAATAAATGCCATTCGTTTCCTTCGAGATAACGTTCTACAGTCCCGTCAACATTATCCGTACCGGTAATCAATGAACCGGTTCCCGAAGACGTTGACCCGATAACCAACCCTGATGTTCCTGCATTGTTGGTGAGTGTGCCGTCCACAGTCAAAAAGCCGTTGATAGTCAGACTGGCTCCCGCCTGTATAGTCAGGTCCTGGCAACCGGCATCAGTGGTTGTACTACCGATGACCGGGAAATTCCCGCCGGTTGGCGTTGTGGGTATGGTGACATTGAATGAACTGGTTGGTACTTCTGCGTTGCTCCAGTTGGTGGCCACATCCCAATTGGATGAAGTAGTTCCCTGCCAGGTGACATTGCCGGAGAGTATATTTAAGGTGTAGTCTTCCACTTCACCGTACGTTGTTGTGCCGCACGGGCTGCCACAGTCACTGTCATTCCATTTAATCCTGATTCTCATCCGGGTATTGCCCAGGCTGGCAGAAGCAGGAACAGAAAAAGAATATGTGCCGTCAGCACCGTCATCCACCGTACAAACCACATTTTCACCGGCATCATCAAAGTCACCGTCCTGGTTCCAGTCAACCCAGATGCCTAAATCATCACTTGAATAAACATGTCCATTCGTAATGGTGATATTGTTGGTGCTCAGAATATTAAGATCAGTTGACAGCGCTGTGTAATCATGGTATCCGCTGGCATCGTATCCTGTTCCGGTGTTGCTGATGGTACCAATCACTACACCGTCTATATATTCATCCCCACCACCACCGGCTGTACAATAGGCGGGTGAGCCTGTTCCAACCGTGATATAACCTGTTTTTACTTTTGTGTCGTTGCCGTTGGCATTTTCCACATACAGGGAAACATCATAGGTTCCTGTGGCATTGAAACTGACAATTGGGTTTTGTGATGTTGATGAAGTTCCGGATAAATAAGTCACTGTTGCCGGATCAAATGCCCAGAACCAGTTGGTTGGACTGTATGTCGACTGATCAGTAAAGTTAACTGTTTCTCCCACAACAGGAGTTGTTTTATCTGCTGTAAAATCAGCTACCGGTGGTAAACTCGGATCACTGTAAAGATCACTTTCCCAAACACCGCGTCCGAATGTCCCTGCCCTCAATTTTGACGAGGTAGATGTTGCATCATAATAAATTTCAAGATCGGTAACCACAACATTGGGCAGGCTTGTGTTAAAAGCCGTCCAGTTGGTATTGCCCACTCTTACATAAACGCCCACATCGGTGCCCACATAAAGTTCAACCTGAGCTGTATTTTGTGTATTTTGGACAATGCTCATCACCGGTATGGATGGCAGTCCTGTTGAAATGTCAGTCCAGGTGGAACCCCCGTCAGTGGTTTCGAATACACCATAACTATTATAGGCTCCCATTGTAACCCAGGCTGTATTCGGGTCATCGTTTTTAATTTTTATATCGGTAATATTGGAAGACGAAACAGGCAATGAACCTGTTACATCGCTCCATGAATTTCCTCCGTTTGTTGTTAATTGTACTTTGGAAGTATAATTTCCATAATAAGATGACTCCACTACATAAATTACGCTCGAATTGGAGGGGGCAATATCAAAAGCCATAATTTTATGTCCGCTGAAATTGCTTTTTTTCGTCCAACTCGTGCCCTGGTTTGTGGATATCCACAAATTATTCATCCCCACATATAAGGTTTGTTGATTGTTAGGATCAATTTGATAAGGGGAGCACCAGAGGCCGGTTTCGGTTATGCCGTGGATAGGATTTGTGCCGTCATTTGTAATATCCACACTGCCCACCCAGCTATTTGTGGTTTTTTTGATCCGGCCATAATACAGGGCCCCATATTGTGTTGTTTCATCGGTTGGGTCAATGGCACAATCAAAGCCGTCCCCTCCAATTACATCATTCCATGTACCCGAAAGCATACTTTTTGTCCCGTTATCCTGGCATCCGGCAATGACGTCATCATTGGTTGTTTGGGCAACGCCAATTCGGTACACCTGGCTGATTACCATGCCGCTGCCGGAGAGCAGTGTCCAGGAAGTGCCGTCATTTGAGGTTTTGTAAAGACCGCCATCGTTGCATTCAAAAAGTGTTGAGGCTCCATTTTGGTAAGCCAAAAAGTGTTTGTCTGCATGCACTGCCGGCGTACCGCAAGTGTTATAGGGGCTTCCGGATGTCCACATGTTTGAATTGTTCCAGCTTGTTCCGCCATCACTGGAATACCAGGTGTCAACGCCACCCAAAAACACTTTGTTTGCATTGTTCGGATCGGCGGCAATACACAGGTCATAACCTCCCTGTCCACCGGAATCACTGCCATTGCAATACCATCCCAATAAATTTTTACCACCACTTGTTCCAAAAACTTCTGAAAAAGAACCTCCACTGTTAGTAGATTTCTGAATGCTTAGAAATCCTCCGTTGGCATCTGATACCAGGGCATATACCCAGGTGGGTTGATTGGCACTGACGGCAAGAGCAACCCTTTTTCCCCCGGAAATTGTTGTCTTTAAACTCCAGGTGGCTCCGCTATCGTTGGATTTGTATATTGTCCCGCTTTTTGTTCCGCCGTACAAAACAGCCGAATTTCCCGGTTTAAATTCCATGTCAATAAATGCAGTGGAAACCAATAACGACCAGGTTGTGCCGGCATCCGTTGTTTTGTAAACCCCACTACTTGTGGCGGCATACAGTGTATTGTTGTCAGTAGGATCGAGGAGTAACCTGTTCACGGTTTTTTTACCGCTGGCTGAAAATGAAAGCCCGGTTGCTGACCAGGTTGTTCCGCCATCTGTTGATTTTAAAACACCGATACTGTTGTTATCATGACTTTGCTGGCCGTCCAGTGCCCATAAGCTACCCCCGTCGCGATCGCCGGTTGCAATAAAGATGATATCATCACCGGTAGTTGGTATAACAACAGCATCACTTACACCAAGCACAGCATTGTCATCGGTCAACGGGGTCCATGAGGTTCCGCCATCAGTCGTTTTCCATAATCCTCCGGCGGGTGCACCCACATAAAAGCGGCTGTTATTATCTGAAAAAGCCACGCAATTTAACCTGCCTATTCCTGCATATCCGCCCGGGGTTGAACTGGGTCCCAGGCTTGTCCAACTGCCTGTTGTGCTACGCGGATTGCCCGACATCTTTATCTGTTGGCGGATGTCAGCCGCACTGACTTTAGGAAATTCCCCTGTTTTTGGGTTAACCCGCGGTGTCCAATACCATTCCCAACGTTTGAATTGTTTCCAGCCCGGCGCCTTTTTCTTTATCCCGTTTTCAAAATAATATCCTTCCTTAACATGAAATGGTGCCCAGTAATCGTTAAAGGCTTTTTGGAAATCGTGTAAAGTCAATTCCCGGTTGTTGTTCAGTTTATCCTGTGGCAGGTTTTTAACCCAGGGTTGTGCATGAAGCATGGGGGCCAGCAAGGTGAATATTAAAGTAAGAATTGTAATGTGCAGTAATCTTTTTACCATGATGAATTTGTTTTATATTCTTTGTAATAATTCCAATACGCTTTTTTTTCAAGGAAGTTTCAAGGATTTCTTTAATTCCAGTAGAAAATATTCTTTTAACATCTGTTTGTAAAAGAAAATATGCCGTTCAACTCAAAATATTTATTTTTATTCATTAACATATTTTGAGAAAAAAGCCCTGTTCATTAATGTACGGGATTGTTGAAAAGACCGCAATTACCGGCCTGATGAAATTGTTCAAAAAAGGAAAATTAAATCACCTGATTATGGCTGTGAATATGACACAGGATGTCATTGATCGTCTTCTCCAAAAAAGGCCAGTAATATCTCGTCATTAATTTGGGAAACATCCTTGATCTGAAAGGCAATATCCTTATCCTGGATTTTACTCGTTGTGTTTTTATAAGAATTATGGCCTTTTTCCACTTTTAACACAACAGGAAACTTAAAGTATGTTCCATAGGAAAATAAACTGTTGAAAAGGCTGCTTGAATTTGGCGTTATTCTTGCCGGGATAACGGTTTTTTTTGTTTGGTTTTTCGTTTCAACGGTACTTGCTGTGCAGTATTTTTCTGTCAGAAGGTTTATACCGGCATCCCAATGAATATAAGCTGTTGCCTGGAAATTATTAGCAATTAATTCCCGGTTGTTTTGTGTTTTATCCTGTGCATGCAATCCAATGGGTGCCAACAGGATCATAATGAAGGAAAACAATGCCAATTGTGTAATTTTCTTTGCCATGATATATTTGTTTCATTTGTTTGTTGTAATCAGGTCATACGATTTTTTTTAATCAAAGTTTCATTGATTGGCATCGGATTGGTTTTTGTACAAATATATTTCATTGGAAAAACCTGATTCACCGGCTTTTTTCATAATTTTATTACGGAGACTTTAACCAATTTCAATATAAAAAAACCCGGTTCTGTTTGATGACGGAACCGGGCAAGATAATTTGAAAGTAAATATTAATCTATTTTTTATTGTGGTCCGTAAAGGGTCAGTTCCCCATTATTGGTTAACTGGGCTCCCGCGTCTAATGTCAGGTCAAGGCATTGGGCACTGGTTCCGGAAGAAATAACCGGCCAACGGCCACCTGTGGGCGAACTTGGGATAATGACATTGAATGAAGTGTTTGGGACAACATTTCCATCCCAGTTGCCGGCTGTGTTCCAGTCGGTTGAAACGGCACCTGTCCATGTCAGGTCTCCGCTTCTCATATTCACGGTATAGTCTTCCACTTCACCGTTACCTGTTGATCCACATGGAGAGCCACAATCCGAACCATTATATTTTGTTCTGACACGCATTCTTGTTGCACCCAGACTTGCATCGGACGGAATGGTAACGCTAAACGTGCCTTCCCCATAATTGTCCGGGTCACAAACCACTTGTTCACCTGCGTCTGCAAAATCCCCATCCCGGTTAAAATCAATCCAAACTGCCAGGTCAAGAAGGTTTTCACCGGTACCATTATAACCATTCAGAACATAAAGTGTATATGTTCCCAATAGATTCACATCAATCATAATATTGGTAAAATCCTGATAATATTTATCATTTGGGTCAACTCCGCCAACATTGGTATAACCGGTATGGTAATTTTGTACGGAAGCAAAACTGAAATTTTCAACATAACCGGCAGGGTTTGTTGAGTAACCGTCACAATACCCTGTTGGAGCATCGGAAGCCACAATGTATTTTGTTTTTGTTTCAGTATCATTACCGGCAGTATTTGAGGCAGTTAGTGTAACATCATAGCTGCCTGATTTAGTAAACTGAACCTGCGGATTTTGTGAGGATGATGAAGTGCCACTGACGAAAACGTAATCCGACGGGCTGATGCTCCATGACCATGATGTTGGATTTTCAGTTGATATGTCAGTAAAGTGAACCGTTTGGTTTAATCCTATTGTCCTGGTGTCGGCATAAAAGTTTGCAGAAGGAGTTACGGGATATCCGCTGATGATCATCGAAAATGCCTGGCTGCCATTAGATAATGTGCCATCGTGATCAACAGTAATGGTATAGGTTTCACCTGGTGTCGGGTTTTCAATATAGACCATTTCAACATTATCCACATTGTTTTCACCCGAATTGGTGGCTGCAGCCGACGGATTGGATTTGTCCAGGCTCCAGGAATAATATATGTTCGATGATTGATCAGTCAACCTGAGGTCAAGGTCATTGACAAGCATCACATCAGCAGGGTTAAGCGTTGGGGCCGGAGGAGTTCCTTTCGGGTCAGTCCAGCAGATGGTCACTTTAATCGGAAATCCACTGGTGGCCGTAAGGGTAGTTGTATAGGTTCCGCCATTGCTTAAAGTATGTTCCGAAATAACATCATTGGTCTGGTCTTCGGTAATTTTTTTGGCAGCCTTTTGAATGTTTAATAATCCCCAGCCGAATTTGTAATCAGGCCCCGGGTTTGAGCCGGCTTCGTCGGCCGTATGGATAACGAGGGCTTTTAAAGTCGCGGAACGCATCTTGCTTCCTGATCCGTTCAGGTCTTCCCAGTGTTCCTGCAATAAGATCAGTGATCCGGCTGCATTGGGGGAGGCCATTGAGGTCCCGCTCATTGAGGCATAATCGGTATTGCTGCCATTTAGGGTTGACCAGAGTTCTATGCCATTAGCCACAACATCAGGTTTTATTCTGCCGTCATCAGCCGGACCCCAGCCGCTGAAACTGCTCATCACCACATCGGAAGGCTGAGAATAGCCCAGCGGAATATCATCTACCGCCCCGATTGTTAAAATATTTTTTGCAACTCCCTGTGAGCCTACACAATCATATCCATCCGTTCCCCCGTCAATCTCAGCAGTAGGTGGATTTGTTCCCGGACCATCACCCCGGTCATTCCCGGCAGATTTACAAATCAGGTAATAGGGTGCGTTGTAGGCGATTTCATCCCAGTTTGCTGCATAGCTATCGTAAAAGCCAAACTTATAATCTTCATAAACACTAACACTTGTATTACCATACCAATCCCATCCGGTGCCATTCCATGCCCATCCCCTGGTAAAGCCATAGGAGTGGTTACTTACCAGGGCGCCGCTGGCGGCTTCAGAGGCCATTTCGCTGTTGTCGCTGTTCCAGTCGAAGGCTCTCAGATTGGCTAACGGAGCCATTCCTTTGGCATAGGGGTCAACACCTGCTGCAATCAAAGTTCCGGCAACATGAGTTGAGTGATAATGTGAACCAGTTGTCCCGTCGCCAATGGTAATTCTTGATCCGAATTCCTGATGGGTCGTCAGTGGCGCACCGGCATCCCATTCATGGACTGTCATACCCGAACCGTCAAGCGTAAAGCGGCTCCACCACCGGTATGTACTTTGTTGCTTGAAATGGTTGCCGCAGCATTTTTATTTTCCGTCTGATAATATTCGGGTTGGCCAAACTGGTTAATGTACTGCATTTCACGGGTCACCGTATCATTCTCAGTCCTGATGGGAATGTTGTATTGTTGTGAGAAGTTAATGACTTCCTGTCTGTTGGATTCCCATTGTTCCTTGAACAGTTTCGATAATTTCAACAATTCTTCAACATTGGTTTCTGTTTGTGGGAATGCCTGTACCAGAAACCCAAGTAAAATGGCTGATAATAGTAGTGTTAAGTTAAGTATTAATTGACGGATAAAGTCTTTTTAATTTCACTCTTGATTCTTTTGTTGTGAATTGCCAGTTTATGGTACGCACTTTATTATTTCTATGATTTTGCCATGCATTTACCTC
>CAJVWU010000094.1 GCA_913009755.1 uncultured Bacteroidia bacterium | reverse complement strand
CGGTGACCACCCTTGAGGTCTCCTCTACCCTCCCGTTGGGGTATTCAACATGCGCATGGACCTCGTATTGCCCGCCACCGGTAAAGGTATGCACCGGGTTGATGTCGTGGGAGATGTTGTTGCTGCCTGACAACGGGTCGGCAAAGTTCCATTCGATAAAGGACGGGACGGGCTGGAAATTGGATTGAAAGTAAAAAGGATCGGCTGAGCAATGGCCTTCCCACTCAAAGCGGTAGAGGTAATCCAAGAGGATGTTGGGAAAATAATAGATGGCGCCATGTCCTTCAGGAAACCCGATTGCATCTTCTTCAAAATAGCAGGCCGTGCCCCGCAGCCAGGGGTAATGGATCACCGAAACGGGTGAATATGTCGTTTCAGTAGTGTATTCATGTATCCCGCAATAGATCTTACCGTCTGTTGCCAGTTGCAGGCCGGAACCCCCATTGTGGGTTATTAACAGGGCAGATGCGGCAAACAGGGCAGAATCTTCAATTAGTGACATATCGTACTGGTAAATGCGGTGTTCTGTTGTTACATTAGATCCAGGGGCATAGGCCAGTGTACAGAGGTAGGCAAGTTTTGAACCGGGGGAAAACTCGACAGAGTTAGGGAGCTGGTTTGAATTAAAAATATCCTGTTTTAATCTGATTGAATACATAAACCCTATTTCACCGGTTGAGGCATTGAAGCGGTTTACATCAAACCTTTCATAGGGTTCTACTCCCGGGTGAGTCTCCCCACTGTTTGCAGTAATAAGAAAATGCTTATCATAAGATATTTTCATGCTTCCCCATGATGTCCAAAAAGGCCTGTAAGGTGAAAAACTGATAACAGCTATGTCATCAATGCCGGTTGATGTTAAAAGGAAGCTTGCATAAGAATCTTCGACATATTTTCGTGTAATCACCCAGATGTCATGGCCATTGTCATGCTTTACGGCCACTACCCGCCCCAATGCATCCCAGGCAGCATCAAGCAGTATGTTCTTTTCCCCTGTTACCGCCCCCAGGCTGTCATCAAGGGTCATATCAACAATCGAATAGTACAGACCACGGGGGTTATTATCATAATGATAACGATCAACAGTGAAAACATAGTATAAAAATTCCGAACCCGGTTTCTGAACGATGACTACGCCCTGTGACGAGCCTCCGCTCCCTTTCAAACCGGTGCCGTTTTGCATTATTTCTTTGTTCCTGTTCCAGATTGTCTCCCCATCAGTAGCGAACAGGAAATGCCCTAAAGAATCGCTCATACATGCAGAATTATCAAAACTATTAAAGAAACCATCCAAAACCTGTGGTTGGCCGCTGTTGAAATCCAGCCCTGCATAATAACTGAAATACCATACATTGGCCTCTTTTTGAGCTTTGGCAAAAAAAGCCAACTGCAATAAAACCAGGATAAATATTAACCTTTTTTTCATACAATGGTAAAAATAATACATTTCCCCATCCGGAATTTATTAATCCGGATGGAGAAATGCTTTTAAATATTATTATTCAAATTGTAAATCAGTGAAATTTACATTACCATCTGCAAAATCAGAACAAGTATAATTATGCGATTGATAAGCATTGCAAATACTTTCCGGCGGGATAGTGTAGTCGCAGATCACTGCTACGCCAACCATCACTTTGAAATTTGGCGGAAACTGAAGGGTCTGGTCTTCGCATTGTGCCAATACTTCCGGAACACTTACATCAACAGTATATGTCCCGAAATCAACCTTGACCTCCTTGCCTTCTACAACGACCATATCATTGGCAACATCTTGTATTACCACTTTTACACCATAATACGAGTTGCCCTGGTCCAGGCAATTGCATTCGTTGTGTTCCCAACTTACGCTGACCACGTAGGTCTGGGAAAAAACCGACGCTGCACTGAACAATAATGCAGCTACAAGCAATAGAATTTTTTTCATGATTTCTGAGTTTTTTAAAATGAGTAAGATTTAGAAAATAGTTGCCCGGTTTGTTGGTTAGCTATGCCACACTGCAAAAACCGAAAAATACAGTGTGGCCGGGCCTGATGAACCTGTTAATGCATTTCGATAAAAAAGGTCTGCTGTTTATGTATTGAATTGATGAACATTTTTTTTGGATAATTACCATGGTTGAAATTACGGCTAATGGGTTCGCCTTCGTCAAGACTACGGCGAACGGGGGGGGGGTATAAATAGCTGCAAACCAGCCTGATACAGTATTTTCTGTTGTAAAAAAATTGTTATTTGGTTTATGCCTTGCATCTTAATTGTCGTTGCATTTTGTTTGCTGGTCAAGTATTGCATCTCCCGTTGATTTGGTTTTTTACCGGAACAGCCATTTTGGTTAACACCCTGTAAAGGTAAGCATATTCGGAAAGAAAAACAAGAAAGGGGAATGACAAGTATCAGCCTATGCGAAAACATAGGGTTTTTAAACAGGATTATTCGTTGTCATCTCATTTTTAACGGTTTTGAAATATTTGTTGTGTATTTAATGTTTATCTGGTTTTAGTTTTTTTGGAGGGAGGAACAAGAAATTAAAAACAGGTTGTGTTTGGTGTGACCATAAACCCATGTTATGCCGCCAAAGGATAAATCCTGTGGCTGTCGTTCATTCTGTCCCTTCGGGACGTTGAAAACACCTGCACATCAAACATCAAAAAATCTCAAATCCAAAATCCCCAATCCCGCAATCAATATTTAAGGGCATTAGCCATTAACGGGACAGGAAAAGAAAACCCCATCATTTTAAAAAACTTCTCCCGTTTTCCCGGTCACCTCACACTTCTTTTACCGTAACTTTGCATAAAGTTCAACTATCATGCAACGTAAAGTTGATTTTCTGGTAATCGGTTCAGGAATGGCCGGTTTGATTTTTGCCTTAAAGGTGGCCGATCATGGTAAAGTGTGTGTGCTGTCGAAGACCACCATTGACGACACGGCCACAAGCTATGCACAGGGCGGCATTGCAACCGTGATGTACTCTCCCGACAATTATGAAAAGCACATTGACGACACCCTGAAAGCCGGATCGTATTTGAATGATGAAGATATTGTCAGAATAACCGTAAAGGAATCAACCGGGAGAATTAAAGAGCTCATTGCATGGGGGACACATTTCGATAAGGAAAAATCGGGAAAATATTCACTCGCAAGGGAAGGCGGACATTCGGAATACCGGATTCTTCACCACAAAGACAACACGGGTTACGAGATTCAAAAAACACTCAGTCATAAAGTCAGAAACCATCCGAACATAGAAATCCTGGAAAACCATTTCTCCATTGACCTGATCACGCAGCACCATCTCGGAGAACGGGTTCACCGGAAGCGCAAAGATATTACCTGTTTCGGAGTATATGCAATGGATCGCGACACACGAAACATTGAGACAATTCTTTCAAAAATAACCCTTCTGGCTACCGGCGGGCTCGGGAATATTTATCAAACCACGACGAACCCTGTATTTGCAACCGGTGACGGTGTTGCCATGGCCTACCGTGCCAAAGCACATCTTGAGAATCTTGAGTTCATCCAGTTTCATCCTACTTCTTTATACAATCCGGGAGAGAAACCCAGTTTTCTGATAACCGAAGCTTTACGTGGCGCCGGGGCAATTCTCAAAACCCGCAAGGATGAACCTTTTATGAAGAAATATGATGACAGGCTTGACCTTGCCCCCCGTGATATTGTTGCCCGGGCCATTGACAACGAGATGAAACTTTCGGGCGATGAATTTGTTTACCTGGATGCCCGGCACATTTCCCGTGAAGAAATGCTGAACCATTTCCCAACCATTTATGCCAAATGCCTCAGCATAGGGATTGATATTACAAAAGACATGATTCCGGTGGTTCCGGCGGCACATTATTCGTGTGGCGGGGTGAAAACCGATAAAAACGGGAAAACCGGCATCCGTAACCTGTATGCTTCGGGCGAGGTAGCCTGCACAGGCTTGCACGGAGCCAATCGGCTGGCCTCAAACTCATTGCTCGAATCGGCAGTCTTCTCACACCGTGCCGCCCTCTATTCCAACGCTCATTTTAAAAATATCGGCCATGCCAAAAATGTTCCCGACTGGGATGCCGAAGGAAAGATAATGAACGAGGAAATGATCCTGATCACACAGTCAAAAAAAGAGGTACAGTCCATTATGAGTAATTATGTCGGGATCGTCAGGTCCAACCTGCGGTTGAAAAGGGCCCTTGACAGGCTGGAGATCATATACAACGAAACTGAAGATTTATACAACAAATCAGTTGTTACCGAACCCATTTGCGAGTTGCGTAACCTGATTAATGTGGCTTACCTGGTCATCCGGTTTGCACAACAGCGTAAAGAAAGTATCGGTTTGCATTATAATATTGATTATCCGCCAAAACGTTCCGGCGATTTCAGTCGCCGCAAAACCTTTGACTGATTTTTTAAATAATTACGGAAATCCGGCGACTGAAATCGCCGGTACAACAGATAAAAACAAAAAATAATGGCAGTTATAAGATCAGTGAACGGAATAAAACCTAAATGGGGCGATAATTGTTTTATTGCCGATAATGCCACCCTAACGGGAGATGTTGTTATGGGTGACGATTGCAGTATATGGTTTAATGCAGTTATCCGTGGTGACGTTCATTACATCAGAATAGGTAACAATGTGAACATTCAGGATGGGGTCATCATCCATTGTACTTACCGGAAAGCGCCGGTTAACATCGGTAATCATGTTTCCATAGCCCACGGTGCCATCATTCACGGTTGCACTTTACACGATAATGTATTGGTGGGCATGGGCGCGATTATCATGGACGGGGCAATCATTGAACGCAACTCCGTTGTAGCTGCCGGTGCACTGATTTCAAAAGATACGGTAGTAAAAACGGGATCGGTGTATGCAGGCGTACCGGCCAAACAAATTAAGGAAGTGGATATTGATCTGTTGGAGGGAGAGATTCATCGTATTGCCAACAACTACAATATGTATGCAAGCTGGTACGATAATGAAAACGAGGAAACCGATGAGCAATAAAAAAGCCCGTCTTGTTTGAAACGGGACAGGCTTTTTTTAATGGTTTATTTTAAACCTAATTTTTTCTTTACAAGCGGCAAAATATTATCACCGTTTTCATAAAATACCAGCGAACCGGTCCCCACATCAAAAATATAAGTGTAATTGTTTTCGCGGCCAACCGCAGAAATGGCTGCTTTAACCTTGTCAATAAGCGGGTTAAACAAGTCGGATTGCTTGTTACTTAAATCCTGATCGGCTGACTGCTGGAAAGCCTGTATCCGGTTTTGCAGATCGCCGATCTCTTTTTCTTTGGTCTGCCTTATCAGGTCTGACATCGTATTGACATTTTGCTGATAATCATTAACTTTTGTCTGATACTCCTGGGTCATTGCCTTCAATTGTTGAGCCAGATTATTGTTATAATCCTTCAGTACATTTTGCAACGAATCGGTTTCCGGCATCAATGACAAGATTTTGTTTGAATCAATATATCCAAACTTAAGTGTTGACTGTCCAAATCCCACCGCAGACAATAGAATTGTAAGCATAACCACTGAAATCGCTTTTTTAAAACCTTTCATATTCAATTTAATATTGTGATTAATAATAATTTACCTTTATATTCAGGGGCGCAAAATTAACAATTTTTTAAAACCAAAATATATTTTAAACCTTCATTTATTATTTATTAAGAAATGCTCCTTCAGTAAACCAAAACCGAAAGCAATTTCCTTTTTATTTATTCACCTTTTTCCGTTGGTCGCGCTTAACGGTCTGCATTACGTTGCCCACTTCATCAAGTACATCATCGCTGATATCATATTTAGGGTTTGCCCAAAGCAGGGTCATCCCTCCGGCTTTGTCAAAAACAAATGAAAAGTTACGGGTAGTGGCAACGGTTTCAATAGCATTATATATCTTCTCCTGAATGGGTTTGACTAATTCTTCCCGTTTTTTAAACAAGTCGCCTTCGGGCCCGAAATATTTTTTTTGAAGGTCTTTCACTTCTTTTTCTTTGGCCACAATCTCATCTTCACGTTTGCTTTTGATGTCTTCGGGAAGCAGCACAGCTTCGGCTTTGTATTTTTTGTACATTTCGTCAACCTGTGCATAGCCTTTTTCAATTTCCTTTTGCCATTTCTCCGACAAAGCATCCAGTTCGTCCTGGGCATCCTGATATTCGGGGATGTTATCGAGGATGTATTCGGTATCAACAAAAGCATACTTTTGGCCAAAAGCAGTACCGGAAAATAACAAAACCGTAAAGGCTACTGCCAGCCCGGTCAGAATGTTTGTTTTTATTGTTTTCATGGATATAAAAGATTAGTTTCTAAATTATTCCCAAAAACCCTGCCATTAATCAAGTGATTGGTTAAGTGAAAAATGGAAATGACTTCCCGAAGCTGACGGCAAGCCCGGAATGGGATCAAAACCGTAAGCCCAGTCAAGGCCGAGCATTCCAAACATCGGAAGAAAGACACGTACGCCAAAACCCGCGGCACGTTTCACATCAAAGGGGTCAAAACCTTCGGAACCCAACCATGAATTACCGGCTTCAACAAAAGCAAGGGCAAAGATAGTTGAATTGGGGTTTAGCGAGAAGGGGTATCGCAATTCCAAAGTATATCGGGCATAAATGGTCCCTCCGATGTTCCTGTCCTTATAATATAGCGGTGTGATGGATTCGTTTTCATAACCGCGCATGGCAATGACCTCCCTGCCGTCGTAATTATTGTATCCTGACAAACCGTCACCACCGAGGTAGAATCTTTCAAACGGGGTTGTTCCCAACTGGCTGTTGTAATGGCCAAGGAATCCAAACCTGAACCGGGGTGTCAACACAAGCTTTTTAGTCAGGCCCAAATACCAACTGGCCTTAAAGCTCCATTTGTGGTATTCAATCCATTTATATTTTACGACATCTTCAAGGTTTGAATAACTCTGGTCAGAAAACAGTGAATACGGGGGAGTCAGTTCAAGGCCGATTGAAAACTGGGAACCTTTTGTAGGATATATGGGCTGGTCAATTGAGTTTCTTCCCAACACAATTTCATAACTCAGGTTGTTGTATCGTCCGTCCCCTTTCCCAACAGGGAAAATTGTAGCATAATTCTGTAAAAAATAAAACTGGAGGTGAACGGCCTGGTACAAAGTAAAATAGTCATCGGGCCAGGTCAGCCTTTTGCCCAGGCCAATAGTAATTCCGTTGATCTGGAAAACAGACCTGAGCGTATCCCATTTGGGCCTGCCGTTGCTGTAAATTGAATAATAATAAGAAACCGTAAAAGCGTTTGGTTTTTTGCCCCCGAGCCAGGGTTCGGTAAATGAAACATTCCAGTTCATGTATCCCTTTCCATAGGTCTGAAAACGCAGGGACAGTTTTTGTCCGTCACCCGAAGGGACCGGTTTCCAGGCGCCTTTTTGGAAAAAATTGCGAAAAGAGAAATTGTTAAAACTCAATCCGATAGTTCCGATAATCCTGCCATAGCCCCAGCCTCCCGACAGTTCGATCTGGTCAGCAGAAGTTTCCTCAACCTGATACTCAATATCCACTGTTCCATCGGAAGGGTTAGGTGAAATATTGGGTTTAATGGAAGCGGGGTCAAAATATTTAAGGTTGGCCAGCTCACGGGTTGTCCTGATGACATTTGACCTGCTGAACAATTGCCCCGGACGCGTCCGTAATTCGCGGATAATGACATGGTCGCTGGTTTTGGTATTCCCCTTGACGGATACATTTTTTATGCGCGCCTGTTTCCCCTCATAAATCCTGATCTCCATGTCAATGGAATCGTTTTCAACATTTACCTCAACCGGGGTCGCATTGAAAAACAGATAACCGTTGTCCATATACAATGAGCTTACATCATAACCGTTGGGGTTATACTGAAGATTGGTTTCAAGCAGTTCCTTGTTATACACATCCCCTTTTTGAATACCCAGCACGCTGCTCAGAAACATGGAGGAATAAACGGTATTGCCCACCCAGGTAATGTTGCGGAAATAATACTTGTTCCCTTCGTCAATGTTAATAATAATTCCCAGATCCTGATCATCAATACTAAAAACAGAATCGCTCCTTATTTTGGCATCGCGGTATCCTTTTTTATTGTATTTGGCGATAATATTATTAAGGTCCTCTTTGTAATTTTTCTCAATAAATTTTGATCCTTTGAAAATTTTAACTTTATAATTGTCCTTAAAATACCCAACCATATCATCCTCAAACTTATTGAACTTCAAGGTTGCGGCATCGGCAACCAGATCGAGGGCAAGTGGCCCCAGGGGGTTGAGCGGGTTAAAAACACCTTTTTCCTTGGTTTCTTTCATGGCGGACTTAATGGCATCGTCGTTGAGTGCCGTATTGCCATTGATCTGAATATATCTTATCTTAACTTTTTTATTTTTTTTGATGTTAATGACCAGGTCTTCAAAGTTATTGTGTTTTTTATTTGGTTTTTGATCAATGGTCACCTCGGTATGAAGGAATCCTTTATCGGCATAAAAATTCCTGATGATCCTTTTTGTTTTTATCAACAAGTGTTCAGTTACAACATCGCCGCGTGTCAGGTTGATTTTGTCCCGGATATCGTCGGCATCCGATTTTTTAATACCGGTAAACGAAAACTTAGCCAGTCTTGGCCTTTCGCGCAGATAGATGTTCAGGAATATTTTATTCCCGATTATTTTTTCTGCACTAATCCGGATATCGTCAAAAAGCCCCTGCTCCCACAATTTTCTGATGGCTCCGGTAATATCATCTCCGGGAACCCTGATCCGTGACCCTACATCCAGGCCCGAAAGCATAATGATCACATTCTTGTCGAGATATTCGATGCCCGAAACGTCAACTCCACCTATTATATATTCAACCGGTTTTTCATAGTTGATTTTTGAAAGGTCGCTCCCGACACTTATTTGTGCCGTCAGACAGAATGGGGTCAGCAGCAATGCAAAGATGAAAAAGCCCAACAATTTGTTACCTGATATTTTGATCATCCCTTCTTTCTAACTTTTAATTTGCTCACTTGTTAATCCAAATCTTCTTTCCCTGCTTTGGTAATTCACAATGGCATGATATAAATCTTCCGGTGTGAATTCGGGCCAAAGTTTAGGGGTAAAATACAACTCGGCATAAGCAATTTGCCAGAGCAAAAAGTTGCTTATGCGCATCTCACCGCTTGTCCTGATCAACAGTTCAGGGTCAGGCATATAGGCTGTAGTGAGGTATTTTGAAAAAAGATCTTCGGTAATATCTTCTGCTTTTAATTGTTGGTCATTTTTAGCTGACAGGATTTTCCTCACTGCGTTGATAATCTCCCAGTGCGAGCTGTAACTCATGGCCAGGGTAAGGGTCATTCTGTCGTTCGATGCCGTAGCATCAATGGTTTCTTTAAGCCTTAAATAATTTTCTTCGGGAAGACTGTCCAGGTCGCCAATGGCATTCAGGCTGATGTTGTTTTTGTTGAGGGTGTCCAGTTCCTTTGTAATGGTTTCCACAAAAAGGTTCATCAGCGCATCAACCTCAAACTTGGGCCTGTTCCAGTTTTCAGTTGAAAAAGCATAAAGCGTAAGATACTTAATGCCCAGTTCGGCAGATGCTTCGGCAATATCCCGAACAGCATCCACACCCTGATGATGCCCGAAAATACGGTCCTGGCCGTGTTTTCGGGCCCACCGTCCGTTGCCATCCATGATGATGGCAATATGTTTGGGCAATTTTTCTTTTATAATCTTATCTTTATAGCTCATGATCTGCTATCGGCTTACCATCCATCCTGGTTACATTTTAACCTGCTTCTCAAATTGATTTTATAAGTAATGTTGATCCCGAAAAAATTATACCAGTCCCAGGTACTTGTTTTATCTTTTCCCAAATCCATACCGCTTTGGTATTCTGTAAAATTAACACCATCCAAATAATCGGTAACTGTTTTTCTCATACCCCATTCCAGACCCAGTCCCAGATGTTTGCTAATGCCAAATTTAAAACCAAAACCAAAGGGAACGGCAATTGAGTTTGCCAGGTTTGAAAATGAAAAGGCAACCCCGCCAAATAAATAAGGAGTCCAGAAATGCCGTTTGCTTCCGGTAAAATATTCCAGGAAGTTAAACGAAGCCGTGGCAGAAATATCGTTAACAGTTGTTTTAAAACTATAATCCTGTGGAACAATGCGGCCTGTCATATTATCGGTGCCTTCAATGGTTCCTCTGTAATAAGACAGGGTATAAGCCCAACGACGATTTGCGTTAATTCGTCCCAAAATGCCATAAGCAGGATTGGTGTTTTTAAAATGTATGCCGGTGTTCATTTCACCCAGGTAGTATGAACCACCGCCAAACAATCCCAACTCCAGCGTCTGGGCTGATGACGGTAAAATGAAAAATACGGAAACCACCGTAAGTGCCAGAATCTTCAGGAATTTAGCATGCATCCTGTAATAATTTGATTTTTTCCTGATTTGAAGCGCCAAAAGTATTACTTTTTTGTTTAAGAATAACATCCCGGAGGTTTATGGTTTCTGATAATTTATGACTTCTTATTTCTTTAATAATGATTAAATTAAGTATTTAATTCCTGTAATCTTTCCCCCACATCAGTTTTTCCCTGATGGTGGAAAAGAAATCCTTGTGTTCCATCTGTACCAGGTTTACCGTAAAATCACACCGTCTGATAACCAATTCATCTTTTTTATTGATGGCTGTATGCCTCGAGTCCATTGTCATCAGATATTTCTCTTCCCTGCCTTCAATCCTGATCCTGATTTCACTACTGTCCTGAATAACGATAGGTCGTACGGTTAAATTGTGTGAAGCGATGGGCGCAATAACAAAATTCTGAGAGCCGGGGGTAACAATGGGCCCTCCAACCGAAAGGGAATAGGCCGTAGAACCGGTTGGCGTAGCCACAATAAGGCCGTCACCCCAATAGGTGTTCAGCTTCACCCCGTCAACATAAACATGTACAACGATGAGCGATGTTGTGTTTTTGCGATAAATGGTCAAATCGTTCAACGCAAAATTCAGGTCGCCGAAAATATCCGGCGGACTGATCAAACTGAGCAAAGCCCGTTTGTCAAGTTTGTACCTCCCGTCAAAAAGAAGTTTTAATGCTTCACTGATCTCTGCTTTTGAAATGCTCGACAAAAAGCCCAGCCGGCCCAGGTTGATGCCGAGTACAGGAATACCCGACCCACGAACATAGGGAATGGTGTCAAGCAATGTTCCGTCACCACCAATTGAAAACAGCATGTCAGTATCTTCCAGCAAATTAGTGTGTGATGAAAAAATGGTGATGTTTCCCGGAAGTTTAACACGGGATGAAATCATTCTATAATACTTCTCATAGAAACACAAATCAACATTGCGGACAGCAAGTTCATCAACAAGCATTTGCAGAAAGGGTTGTTGTTCATTTGTAAACTCTTTACCAAAAAGGGCAATTTTCATGATTATTGGTTTAAAGGGCATGCAAACTTAATCCAAAATGGAAAATATAGACAATTTGAATGCTATGAAAATTAAAATCAGATTGAATATTAACGTTTTTTAACGGCTTTTTTTATATCGGCGCAACAAGATGAATATAAAAACCAGTCTTCCCCTGTTTGTTTATTGAGTATTCAAAACGGAAAACCAAATCGTAATAGGTTATGAAATCAATACCCACCCCCGTACCCCACAACAACTGATTGGCCAGGTGGTTTGTTTCGTAAAAATCGGGGGCGTTGGCATAGCCCGCATCAAAAAACAGGTTGGCATACAGTGCATAAAATATTTTTCCGAATTTTTCGGTCTTGATCCATTTTATCCGTTTTACTGTACGTGGAATGATCTCAAATTTCAGGTTCGATTTAAACAGGCCGAAATCCTGACCGCTCACAATGTTAAATTCATATCCCCTGATCTCCAAACCCCGGTATCCTAATCCCGTTGTCAGGAAATAGGGTAATTCGTTACTGGTAAAACTGGCCGTAAAGTCATAAGCAAAATACCATCGTTTGTAAAGCTGGACGTACTGATCAAAAACAAATGTAACGACAAGTGAGTTAACCTGATCCGGAATCAGGCCCATTCCATATTTCACGAACCCTGCGTCAAAATAATATCCAATGAGGGGATAAGGTTTGTAGTCCCTGAAATCCTGCTTGTACAAATAGCTGATTGATAAAATATTGTATTCGTTCCGGTTGGCAAATCCGGGGTTCAGGTTCAACAACGTGTCTTCAAAAAAGTAATGGTCATAGCCAAAAGTCAGCGTATGAAGATAGTTATATTTAGGCCTGAAAGTAAGGTCAACTTCACCAAAGCCCCTTTCCTGTGCAAAGCCGTCATTGGTTTTATAATAGACCAGATCATCATTTTCGGTGGCATACGCCACTTCGCGGTTTAACTGTATCCCGCCATAAAAACCCATTCCGAAAAATTGTTTTTTTGTAAGGTAAGGTATATCCCACCTGAGCGCAAAGACTTTGTCATAACCCCCCTGTAAATAAAAATGGAGGTCTTCCATCCTCCCCCTGAAATTATTAATTTGCAGGTCAATCCCGTAATTTAAACGGTTGAAATCTTTGTCCTGCCACCACACATTAACATTCCTGTCGGCAAAAGTAATCACGGGTATCGGCCAGATGTACCAGCGTTCAACCACGTTGACCCTGATGTCATATTTTCCGTTATCAGGTGTTTTTGTGATACTTACAAAATTGAAAAGGGAACGGTTTAGCAGGTTTTGCCGGCTTTTCACCATCAGGCTGTCCAGGGTGGCTATCGAAAGGACATCGCCGGGTTTAAATTCTATCTCACGCAGAATGATCTTATCCTGTGTTATTTTGTTGCCTTCCATGGTAAGGCTGCCTATTGTAACAAGGCTGTCACCTGGAAGTCCGGGTATATAAGTATTGATTGAAACTTTTTGGGCCAAGGCCACTTCAACCAAAAAAAGGATTCCCAATAAAATACCTGCCCGGTGCATATTTAAATATTGAGGTAATTCATCAGTGAATCAAAATTCTCGCGAAGGTCATCTATGTCTTCATCTTCGCCGATGGAAGCTTTTACAAAATATCCGTATCTGTCGAAGGTATTCAGGATGGGGGCCAATTCCATTTTATTCACTTTAATCACCACCTCCAAACGGGTTGAGTCGTGGTTGTCGGTAAGAAAAACGCTTAATATCTTTGCATCATTCGATTCAACAATATTGGATATCTCGGTCAGGCTGTAATCGGTTTCACTCATTTCAAGAATGATAACCCCACCGGGATTATTTACCGAAAATGTGGCAGCCATAAAATGCAAAAGGGTTTTCAGTGTAATACATCCCAGGTATCTTTTGTGATCCCCCAAAACAGGGATCAGGGTCAGGTCATACTGGGCCAGCACCCGTAAAATATCATACAGATACTCTTGTTCGCTGACATAGGGGTGGCTTAACGACAATTTATGATTACCCAACGGCTCGTCCGTTTTGTTCATGCCGTAAATATCCTCCTCGGCAACTAAACCGAGGAATGTTTCATTATTCACGATGGGCAGGTGCGAAACTTTGTATTCATCCATCCAGTTTAATGCTTCACTGCCCGTATTGGATGTTTTTAACGGGGTGATCTCTTCCGTTATCAGTTGCCTGGCAATCATATTCAATATTTTTTAAACTTATTTTGCTAAAAAATCAGGGTATAAAAGTAACATTACCTGACAATCAAAGGCCGTTTAGTGTTTGTTCAAAAATAAGTAGTACATTTGTTCGAAATTCAGAACAATGTCAATAGATACACAATTACAGGAAAAATATCAAATGCTCTTACCGCATTTAGATGAAAAAACGGCTCGATTATTTCTGGCAAGCGAAGCTAAAAGTATGGGACGTGGAGCCA
>CAJVWU010000093.1 GCA_913009755.1 uncultured Bacteroidia bacterium | reverse complement strand
TTTTGTTGTATTTGGAATTACACGTCTAAAATACTAAATATTAGTATAATAGACAAACAAAATGCTACTTTTTTTAAACTTTCTTTTGTTGAATCTCAGCCATTTAATACCTGCGAAACTTGAGTTATTTAATATATCGTTAAAGTCAATTATGAAATGAAAAGTTTTTATATCAAGAGGAGATAATACAAACTTATAATTACCCTTTATGTCAATAGTTAATTGATTTTCGTAGTTAGAATGGTTTTCAAAACTTGAAAATGATTTTATTTGTTTATCTGAATTAAAAACTTCGACATCACCACTTTTTAAAATTATTTTTAGAATCTCATTTTTTGGCAATTTATACAACGGACCATCTATATAATTATATCGGCGATATTTTACAATATTATCATCAATTTCTTCCACTTTTACAACAATTTGGGTATTGTCTAATTTTATTAAAGTATCTTGTGTGAATACTTTATTTAATGATATAATAATCAATATTAACGATAATAAAACTTTCATCTTAGTTAATTTAGGTTTTTCATTTTTTCGCTGTAATTATCTTTATTTGGATTTCCAAATAGAAACTGAACAGAGAACTGAATGGTTTGACTGTAGTTATAATATATGTGCGCATTTTTAAAAGCTCGTTTATAGGCAAAACTGATTTTGAAAGGGCCAGTCCCACCCCCAAATCCAATTGAAAAATATTTTTGATTGCCTTTAGATTTACTCTCCAAATATATTCCTTGCCTTATGTAAAAATGTTTAAAAATAGTAAGCTCTATTCCACCGCCAAAAGTAAATTCCCTAACCTCTTCAGAAAACCCACCAGGTGCATCATACCATGATTGTATCATCCCCTGAAATACACCTACATCCGGGTCCATTCCTTTTAGGATTAAATTTTTATTGGAATTTCCCGGATCAGGAATCCGGTTACCTGACGAATCCCAGGCATATATCGGGGGTGTGGGCACCAAGAGTTTATTTATATCAAACTGTATTGATAGCATAATGTCATCCGAGAAATTAAATGAGACCCTGGATCCTATCCTGAAGTTTGTAGGTATGAAATTTCGTTCGATATTGGACTTTGTATATGAAATTTTATTCCCTATATTTGAAATATTTATTCCCCATGCAAAATAAATTAAAGGAGAAAACCTTTTTTTCCAATAAAGCGACAAATCAATTGCAAACGATCTTCCAGTTGTTGTTTCAACCCCCTGCACATTTTGTCCTGCCGTAAGATTGGAATTTATATATCGTGTTGTAATTGCTAAAGAAAGTCTTTTATTAATCATTCCCGCCAATGTTACGTCAAATGCAAAATCTGTTGGTTTAAAATACCCAAGGCTTTGACCATTCTGGTCGGTAAATTGTATCTCGTCGGATGATAATAATCGGAATGAAGACCCTAATATAAGTTTTTTACTTAACCTTACAAAAAAAGATTCATAGTTAAAACATTTGTTTGGTGCTTGTTTATCATTTATCCGAAAAGGTAAAACAGAAATTGTAAAGCCGCCATAATTATTTAGAAATCCATATTTTGCCGGATTCCAATATAATGAATTTGCATCAGGTGATGAAGCAATTCCAGAGTTTCCTAATCCCGCACTTCGCGCATCAGGACCTATCATTAAAAAAGGAACTGCTGTGGCAATGGTGTTGATATCGCTGGACTGGCCATTTAAGTTATTATAACTTTGGGCTTTTAATGAAACACTGTAGAATACAAAAAAGCAATAAATAATCAAGAACCTTTTTCTGAAATACATAACTCATTGATTTTTGGTTTGTTTTTAAGAAAGGCCTTTAATAGTTAACCCAACTTGGCTCACTCACGCCAGAAAACAAGAAAAATTCGTAATAATTGCGTCATCTAAAACCGCAACACACACATAATCAATAGTGTTGTATTTGTATTGTCATATGTAGTGGGGTACGGTGTTTGGTTTTGTAAAAAGCATTACATATCTTTGCCAAATATTGCAAAAACGATTAAAAAGTACATGAAAAAATATGTAGTGACCCACTAATTTCATAATTTGCTGATTTTAAGAGTTTCATATTTCTAAATAGCCAAGTTGGGTTAAATTTTTAAGATGCAAATTTAAAAAAAAATTACATGACCCAATATGTTTTTGGAAACTTAATGCAAATATCATTTACTAAAGATATTTGAACACAAACTGTATTAATCTTATATATCGTTTGGTGAAGATGATGACCTTTGCCATTAGATCATTCTATCGTATAAACATTTATATAAAAAAATATAAACTCTATAACTGCCACGCAACCTTTGGCTCCCCCGATTTCCAAAATGAAATAAAAAGTTACCCGCCATGGGATAAATCCTTCAGTTCATGCTTCATTTTATCCCCTCGGGATAATCCCCGGGGCTGTCCAAACAGTCTTATTTCATGCCAAGACGCAGAGATATTTAACAAGATGGCTTTGCGACTCCGTGTCTCTGCGTGATATTTAAAGAAGATTTATCCATTTCAGACAGTCCCAACGGAACCCATAGTCCTTCAATTTATTATTGGGCGAAAAAACAAAGTGAACCCTCAACCATCAATTTGTCACGGCATAGCCGTTAAACCCCAGCCGGATGGTAATCTCATCATTAAATTTCCGGAAAGCAGGCAGGCCGGTTTCGGCATTATTCAGTTTGCCTTCCATGGTGAACACCCTGTAATTTCCACCTCCTGACGGGTTTGGGCGCATAATGTTCATGTCAAACAAAATGGTCTGGTTTAGCATCAGCTCCTGGTTGGTCAATTGCAGTTCTACTTTATAATCCTGCCGGATGGTTTGTTGGTGAATGATGTCGCGGATAGGAAAAATCCCTGACAGGGTATATTCCAACTGGTTAAGAACCGTATCGGTTTCAAAGTTCTGCGGATGCCCCGGATCATAAAAGTCCGTGTTCTTTAGCCGGCAGGTAAAATTGCCTGTTTTATAATCCAGAACAACCGAAATTTTCTTATTTTCCCATTGGAACTGCTGCCCGTCTTTTGTTGCGCTGATTTTCATGACCGCCGTATAGGTTTGATATCGGACGGTTTGTGCAGGTGCTGTAACAAAAGCAAAACTGATCAGTAATAGAAAAATATATGTTCTCATGGTGCTGGTTTTAAAAGGTAAAGATAAACCATCTTTATATTTGTTTAAAAGTTTCACATTTCTTTTATTATGAATAAAAAATCAATAACATTGCAGTAGAAAATTATTGCAATGAAAAAAATTTCTTTCTTTCTTCTTTTGTCTCTTGTTATTGTTTTGATTGTGGATTGTCAATCAGGGGGCAACCGCAGGTCAAAGACCGCTGTTCAGTCCGGAACTTCCGGAATGGGAATTGCCATGCCCTACAACAAGGTGCTGAAACCGGCTGGTACCCAACTCTTTTTTGGCGACTCTGCACTGGAAAACCATGCACTTGATGTAGCACTATCGCCAGATAATAAAACCCTTGCTATTGAGGGGCGGTACAGTGTGGTTTTTGTCAATACGGCTGACAATAAAATCGTATATCGCCTTATTGTTCGCCGGTATGACAAAAGTAACGCCATGAATACCTATTCAGGAATTTCATGGCTGGACGAGAGCGGCAAAAAGATGATTTTGTGGGGTACACGAAACAATTTGATGAAGGCCCGTTGGGACGGGAAATCGGCCGACATTGTAAAAGTCTATCATTTTGACCCCAAAAGAAAAGCGAAGGCATCCATTCCCAACGGGATGTTTCTTCGAAAAGAAAGGGGAAACAATGTGGCCTATGTGGTTTTGAATGGCAACGATGAGGTGGCAAAACTGGATCTGGAATCGGGAAAAATTTTATGGCAACAGCCTGTGGGGCTTGCCCCTTACGGCATTACCATGGCCAGGGGAAAACTGTATGTTTCCAATTGGTCCGGTTCCGTGCCCCGTGCTAATTCAAAACCAACAGCAGGTATTCCTTGGGGGAAAGCGCATGTTGACCTGTACGGAACCGTTTCATCAGGAACCGTTAGCGTGGTAAATCCCGAAACGGGAAATACACTCAAAGAAATAAAAGCGGGTTTGCACCCAAATCACATGATCAGTAGTCCTGATGAGGCATTTGTTTATGTTGCCAATGGCAATGATGACAACATCACGGTTATCAATACCACAATGCAGGAAGTGGTCGAAACAATATCTGTACGGCTTAACGCTGAGAAAAATCCTTATTTCGGGGATTCGCCCGATGGCCTTGCAGTTTCGTCGGACGGTGAAAGGCTCTATGTCTCCAACGGAATGGATAATGCATTGGCAGTGATTCGTTTGGGTAATAAGGCATCGTTAAAATCCACCCTGCAAAACAGTTCGCTTTTAGGTTTTATCCCGACGGCTGCCTATCCGGGCGGACTTTGCCTGCTCAACGATTCGTTGTTGTATGTGGCCAATATCGAAGGTGTCGGCGCACGGTTGACGGTAAAAAGCAGGGAAAACAAAGCTTTTCAAACGTTTATTAAGGTTGATGGGAAAACCAGTTCCACAGCCGGTGCATTTAACACACATCGTATGCTGGCCTCTCTCTCCATAATCCCTGTTCCCGACAGCGGACAACTGAAAAGCTATACCGAAAGAGTTAAAAATAACAACCGTCAGGAGCGGCTGGCTTTGTTGAAGCTGCTTCCCCGAAAAGGGGTGAAGGCGGTTCCCCTGCCCGAAAGAATCGGAGAGCCTTCCCTGTTTCAACATGTGATTTATATTATCAAAGAAAACAGAACCTACGACCAGGTGCTCGGTGATGTGGCAAAAGGGAATGGCGACACCACACTCTGCACATTTGGACAACAGGTTACGCCCAACACCCACAAACTGGTGAACCAATATGTGTTGCTGGATAATTACAAAGCATCGGGAAAATGTTCTGCCGAAGGCCACCTCTGGACGGATGCTTCTATCGTAACCGATTATATTGAAAAAAATGTACGTGCCTGGTTCCGCAGTTATACCCATGTGTTGTATGATGCCATGGCCTATCCTAAAACCGGGTTTTTATGGGACAATGCACTGGATCACGGAAAAAGTGTACGCATCTATGGCGAAGCAGCCGTTCCCCATTGGAATGATGGCAAAACGTGGCTGGATATTTACCGTGATTTTATCAAAGGGAAACCGTTTCGTTTTAACAATACCACGACCATTGACCGCGTGCGTGGAATTTTATCGCCGTCTTTCCCGGGTTACGACAGCCACAACGTTCCCGATGTATTGCGTGCCAAAGCCTTTATTGAGGAGTTAAAGGCCTTTGAAAAAATGGAGGGTGATGCTTTTCCTGCACTCACCATTATGGCTCTTCCCGATGATCATACGGCAGGAACATCGTCGAAACATCCTACGCCACGTGCTATGGTGGCTGACAACGATTATGCACTGGGTCAGATTGTTGAGGCGGTTTCAAAAAGTAAGTTCTGGAAAAATACCGTCATTTTTGTTACGGAAGATGATTCGCAGCAGGGATGGGATCACGTTTCGGCATACCGGACGGTATGCATGGTTATTAGTCCTTATACCAAAAAAGCTGCGGTAATTTCAACCGACTACAACCAGACTTCCATGATTCGTACCATGGAACAGATTTTGGGGCTGCCACCCATGAATATTGAAGACGCTACGGCTAAACCCATGTTTGACCTGTTTACAAACCAGGCTGATTTTACACCTTATGTTGCTTTGAAAAATCAAATTCCCCTCGATGAAATGAATCCTTCGCCAAGTGCTTTGAAGGGGAAAGAAAAGGACTATGCCAGGGCTTCGGAGATGATGGCTCAACAGGGCATAGATGCCGGTGATGATGATCTGTTTAACCGGATTATCTGGTCATCCGTAAAAAAGGGGAAACCGTATCCGGAAAAATTTGCGGGAAAAGATAAAGATATGGATGATGACTGACTATTCATCTTTTTCAAATAAATCCTGCCTGAAGTTAACAAGGAACACTTTTTCCGTGGAACGTGTAATGGCGGTGTACAACCATCTCAGGTATTCCGTGTTGATCATCTCATCGGCCAGGTAGCCCTGGTCCACAATAACCACCGGCCATTGGCCACCCTGGGTTTTGTGGCAGGTCATGGCATAGGCAAATTTAACATGAAGGGCATTGTAAAAGGGGTCTTTTCCCACTTCTTCTATCCGTTTTTGCCGTTGCGGGATAGGTGCGTAATCCTGTTCCACACGCTCAAACAACCGGCGCCTGTCCGTATCCGATAGTCCCGCCCCGTCTATATTTATCGTATCCAGGAGTAATTTTACCTCAACCTCTTTTTCATCCGGATAATCCAGCATTTCAATCTCGGCATCGGCAAAAGTAAATCCGTATTTTTCTTCCTGTTTTTTAATCCTGACGATTCTGACCATGTCGCCATTGGCAACAAACCCTGCTTTCGATCGTTCATCGAGCCAGTAATAGTTGTTTTTTACAACCATCAACAGATCACCGCCTTCAATCCTGTTTTCGCGTTGTAAAATATGACTCCTGATTTGCCGGTTAAAGAGGTTTGCCCTTTTGTTGGTATGGCATACGACAATACCATTGCTCAGATGATGGGTAGAAAAAGTTTCCTGCAATAACTCTTCCAGGTCATAGCCATTGTCAATCCTTACGATGTCGGATTTAAATTGCCGGGGATTAAAAAGCGGGGGTTCAATCCCTGTGGTGCTTATCTTTTTTCTTAAAGCGGTTGCTGTGGTCAGGATGCCCGAATCAAGTGACTGGCGCATGACTTCTTTCATTTCAAACACGTAGCCTGATATGCTGATTATGCTTTTGATGTATTCCAGGTTAAGGGCGGGGCTGATATCCAGTCCTACCGGTGGCAACTGGGCAACATCTCCCGATAAAACCAGTTTGTTGTTTTTTCCGGAGAACACAAAATGGAGCAGGTCGTCCAGCAGGTTCCTCGAACTGAAAAGAGCGTCACCCGGCTGTGAGTTGTCGTTGATCATGGAGGCTTCGTCCACAACAAAAACGGTATTTTGCATTATGTTTTTTGCCGGAATGAGCCGGTGGCTTCCATTGGGCGAAGTAAAAATGCGGTAGATAAACCGGTGAATGGTATGGGCCTTAAAACCTGTATATTGTGATAAAACTTTGGCTGCCCGGCCCGTAGGCGTGAGCAAGACAAACGGTTTTTTCAGCTTGTGCAGTGCCTTGACATAAGCGCTGACAAGACTTGTTTTCCCTGTGCCGGCATATCCTTTTAAAATATAAACCGGATTTTTCTTCAAACTGTTTTCAAATGCTTCAAGGTGTACCAAAACCTTTTTCTGGTCTGACGTAGGTTGAAAACCAAGTTCATGTAGAATAAGCTTTTTGAAGGTTTCAGTTTTCATGTTTTTCGGGATAAAGGTTGAGGTAACTCAGAAAGGATAACCGATTCCAAAGTTAAAAACAAAACCGCCAAACTGAAGATAGTTGAACCGCCAGCGTTCATCTTGCGGATAAGCCGGATTTCTGACAGGGATAGCTGCGTCAACACGAAAAACAAAGAAATTAAAATCCAGCCGCAGCCCGAAGCCCATATCCATGGCCAGTTGCCGGTACCATGTGTCCCAATAAAAAGTACCTTCAGGATAAGTTGCCGATTCACGCATATTCCAGATATTCCCAATATCTGTAAAGAAGGCCCCTTTCAGAATATTGTAAATAGGGAAACGGTATTCAATATTGCCTTCTATTTGAATCTCCCCGATTCGTTCATAATCCCCTTTGCCCTGATAACCGCCGGGCCCCAGGGTCCTGAATTTCCAACCCCGCATATCGTTGGCGCCGCCTGCATAAAACCCTTTTTCAAAAGTAATTTCCGTAGAATTAAGGTAGGGGATGGCTGCGCCCAGCAGAAACCTGAAAACAAGGCTGTTGGTTTTGTTTGCAAAGTAAAAGTAATGCCGGTAGTCCAGATTGGCCCTTAAATATTGCGCATACCTTACCCCGGTAAATTCATAGTAGCCCCCTGGTGTTTTCGGGCTGTTAAAAAGTGTGTTTAGCGCATACAACAAATTTCCGGACGACTCGAAATCAAGCCGGAAGTAATTAAAATGGTTAAGATATTTCAGGTTCTGGTTGTTAAAGATAAAACTGTAATTCAGTCCCAAAATCATGTGGTCGGAGTATTGTTCCCTGATACGCGGATTGGGTTCGTTTTCAAGAATTGAATCAAATTCGGGAGTGGGGGTGATATTGACATAATTAATGGTAACCGGCGAGACGATGTGTCTGATCTCCTTGTTTTGCTGCCAGGAATAACCCAGGCTTAAACTGGTGATGTTTCGTGAATAATAAGGCCTGTTTTGATAGCTGTAACCAAAGTTAAGATTGGTGACCGGGTTGTAATGTTGATTGAATTTATTCAGCCTTCCAGGAAAAAAGAACCATGGAAAGTAAATATTTCCGTTAATGCCCGCCTCAAAAGTATTAAATAGTTTTCCCGATCCCTGTTCGGTAATTGCCGGGGCAGTCTGTGCTTCAAAACCCCCTTTAAAATTGATACTGAACACTTCTCCCTTTTTGAAAATATTGTGGTTGGAATAAATCACATTTCCCCGTATGCCCAGGTCACCGCTTGAGTTGGTGCCTATGGCTTCCAGTTGAATTGAATTTACTTTGGCCGTCTGCATTTGTATGCGCGAATTCAAATTATAATGGTTGCCGGATTCTTTTTTACCTGTTCCCGTGGTATCGAAACTGATGTTGGCCGTCCTGATGATGCTGTAGTTAAATAAATGCCGGTAAGTCATCTGCACGGAAGATGCAGAGTAGGGCATGCCCGGTTTTATTTTTATGGCTGTGTTGAAAGCTTTGGGTTTGAGGCGTCTCTTTTTATCCAGCAAAAAAATGTAAGTGTATTTTTTCGAATCGTTCCAAAACCGGATGTTGTGCAGTACCGTATCAAACGCCAGGCTGTCATTGGGTTTGAAGTCGGGAATCACTGTAACATGATCAATAAAATAACGTTTATGATTGATTTCCGTAAATTTCCCCGGTTTGCCTTCAACAGGCACCTTTATATTATTGATCCGCAGTGTAACTTTCATGGAGTGATTTAAAAAACTGCTGTCAACGATGAATTGGATATAGTTGCGGTTGAAAAAATAATACCCTTCATCACGCAAATCTTTGGTAATCCTGTCGCGTTCGTCATCAAAAGTATAGGCGTTGTAAATATCCGCTTTTTTGATCAGTGTGGCATCCAGGTTATTATTAAAAAAATGCCTGATTAATGTATCGGGGATTTCATACGTGATCTTTGAAATATGATAAGGCGTCCCGGGTTTTACGGTGTAATTTAATTTTAGGGTTTTCTTGTTGTATTCAACATCATACGTTACCGATGATTTAAAAAATCCCACATTGTCCAGGTACTTTTCCATTTTGAACGCAATCCTGCTGGCGTCACCCTCATCATAGATAACAGGGTATTCACCGAAATTCTTATTGCGCCACTTGTTGAATTTGCTTTGTTTTTTTTGGGCTTTATAATAAGCATTCAGTTTGAAATAAATACCGAGAAACTTTTTATTTGGCCTGGGCTTAAAAAACGTACGCAGGTCGGATATGTCAATCCCCGCCGGTTTGTTTTCTACTTTAACATTGTACTTTCGGATTAAATAGTCGTCTTTCCCGAGGTATTTCTTTATGGAACAACCTTGTAAGAGGCTGAACACTGCTATGAGTAAAATTCCTATTTTGAGATTCCGGCCGGTCAATTCAGGTGTTTTGATACTTGCAAAAGTAACAAAAGAGCGGTTGGGAAATCCGAAAATGGATACCAGTTTTTCTTATTTTTTACATTGCTTTGATGTTCATCCGGGAATGAAAAGATTTGACAAGACCAAATGAAAAGTTTAACTTTGGACAATTCATTCATTATTTAAAGCTTTAAAATCATTTGACTATGAACAAAAAATTACATTTTTTTCTGGTTATGGCATTCACTTTTTTGGGTTCAGCCAGCCTGTTTGCCCAGTGTGCTCCGGGTGATTCGCTCAGTTGTCCTGACCCGGAGGGGAACGGACAAATTTGTCCTGATACTTTAGAGCCGGCTTTTATCGCGGTGCCTTATCATCAGGAGATCACTTTTATAGCTCCTGTAGAGATTGATACATTGGGTATGCAGGTTACACTCGATCATGTTACGTTGGTATCGGTGGATGGCCTGCCCGAAGGGATTGATTGGCAGACCAATGCGGAAAACAATGAGTTTACGGCAGGTATTTATTACTGTATTTTATTTTCGGGTACGACAAACGGGCCACCGGGCAACTACCCTTTAAAAATTGTGGTGGATGTTTACGGCATTGTACTTAATCAGGTCGTCAAGCTGATGACCACTGAAGATTCAACATCACTTTCGATGGTTGTGAAATGGGACCCCAATACCATTTCGGAATATTCGGGATTTTTTAAAAAAATATGGCCCAATCCGTTTAACGATGTCCTTAATATCGAACTGGCCGAATCCATCACCACCTCTTGTCAACTGGAAGTTTATAATCTGTTGGGAAACCCGGTTTATCAAAAAACCATTCCGGGAACTGCCCTGGAAAAGAAATTGCAGTTTGACGGTAGTTTTCTGCCGGGCGGCATTTATTTTATCCGTTTGAAATATAACGGGCACCGCTACACAGGCATGGTTTATAAAAGGGAATAAATTCGATACATTATTTTGAAAAGAAAAAGATGTTGAGATTTGCGGGTTCATTTCTTTTGGTGATTTTAATTTCTACTGGAACACTTGTGGGACAAAATGCTGTTATCACCGGACGTGTGACCGATTCAGCAACCAAAGGACCGTTACCGGGCGTGAATGTTGTGGCTGACAATATCACCGGGGTTTCTACAAATGCAAATGGCCAATACCGGCTGGAGATAAAACCCGGTGTTCATGAACTGGTTTTTTCTTTCATCGGTTATCAATCTTTTAAAAAAACAGTAACGGTTTCCGAAGGCCGGCATGTTAAACTTGACGTTTCATTGAGAAGCAAGGCTGTTGACCTGGATGTTGCTGTGGTTACCGCCGGGAAATTTGAACAGCATTTGTCGGATGTAACGGTTTCGATGAGTGTGATGAAACCGGCTTTTATTGAAAACATCAACACCGTTAAACTGGATCAGGCCCTCAATTTTATGCCCGGTCTGGAAGTACTCGACGGACAGGCAACCATCAGGGGAGGGGGAGGATACAGTTACGGTGCCGGCAGCCGGGTATCGGTATTGATTGACGGATTACCCATTATGACGGCTTCCGAAGGGGAAGTGAAATGGAACTTCCTCCCGGTTGAAAATATTGACCAGGTGGAAGTGCTGAAAGGGGCTTCGTCAGCTTTGTACGGTTCATCGGCACTCAATGGCATCATCAACATACGGACGGCTTATCCCGGTTTGAAACCGGAAACAAAGATCAGTATGTACTCCGGGTTCTACATGAAGCCTGAACGTAAGGAACTGGCATGGTGGTGGGATAACCTGCCTGTATTTGCCGGGGCCAGTTTTCTCCATTTACAGAAGTTCGGCCGTGTGGACCTTGTGGTGGGTGGCAACGGATACATCAACCAGGGTTATCGTACCGATAATTATGATGAGCAGGCACGGGTCAACCTCAAATTCCGTCACAGGCCGAAAAAGATAAAAGGCTTTTCTTACGGTTTAAACACAAATATGCAGTGGCAGCACCGTTCCGATTTTTTTATCTGGATGGATGCCGATTCGGGCGCTTTTGTGCAAAACCCGGCCTCTGTTTCTGCCAACTCGGGCATCCGGTTTAATGTTGATCCGTGGGTTACCTATTATCATGGCAACAACAACAGGCATAGTTTAAAAACAAGATATTACCGGGTGACCAACGGGTTTAAAGACACGCCTGACAAAAACAATGCATCTGATCTGTTTTACGGGGAATACCAATACCAGAAAAAGTTCAAAAACAGCCTGATGCTCACAACGGGTGTTGCGGAACAGTATGGTACTGCCAATGCGGAGTTGTACGGCAACCATTTCAGCAACACTTTTTCATTATACGGCCAGGTTGATTATACCTTTTTCGGTAAGCTTTCTACCACACTGGGTTTGCGCTGGGAGCAATATTCGCTGGATAATGCCGATCATGAATCCTCACCTGTGCTCAGAGTGGGTGTAAATTACCAGGCAGCAAAGTCAACTTTTGTCCGGGCTTCGTTCGGGCAGGGATACCGTTATCCTTCCATTGCCGAAAAGTTTACGGCCACCAGCTTGGGGAATCTTAATATTTTCCCGAATCCCGGCCTGGCTTCCGAAAAAGGATGGAGTGCCGAAGCAGGTGTAAGACAGGGTTTCAGGATAAGCAACTGGTACGGTTTTGTGGATGTGGCACTGTTCCGGATGGAGTACGACAACATGATTGAGTTTACTTTTGGCGTGTATAAACCCGACACCGCAGATTTCGCAACGTTGGATGATGTGGGTTTTAAATCACAAAATGTGGGTAAAGCCCGGATTACAGGGATTGAAATTGACCTGACGGGAAATGGCCGGATAGGAAAAGTTCCTCTGAAATTATTCATGGGCTATACTTATATGAACCCGCAGGATCTTTCGGCTGATACGACAGCCATTTTAAAATATCGGTATAAACACTCATTTAAAGGAGATGTGGAGTTTAATTTCAAACGGTTTTCAACAGGGTTGAGTTTTATTTACCGTAGTTTTATGGAGCGTATTGATGAAGCTTTCGAGGAAAAAATTCTCGGTGTTGAAATATTTCCGGGTTTGAAGAAATACCGTGAAGAGAACAACACCGGTGCCGTGGTCTTCGATTTGCGGGCTTCTTATTTGTTTACTCCGGCCACAAGGGTATCGCTGATAGCCAAAAACATATTGAATAAGGAATACATGGGCCGGCCGGGTGATATCCGTCCGCCACGAAGCATCACCCTGCAGGTTCTGCTGGATTTTTAAAGCCTGAATCTTATTTTAAGGTGCTGTTCCGGCGACTTCAGTCGCCCATAAAAACCATAACCGGAATTGAAATGCACAAAAATTGGCGACTGAAGTCGCCCGGACATTTTTACGTTTTTATTACTTGATTTTTTTTCCGGGTTTTTGTATCTTACGCCAAATGAAAACCGGAATATTTCCATACCTGATTGCTTTATTCATAATGGCATCTCCTGTTGGATTGTCCGGCCAAACCAAAACATTTGAAATGGAACGGAAAAATATGGTCAATACGCAGATCAGGGCCAGGGGCATCACCTGGCAACCCACACTCGATGCCATGCTAAAAGTGCCCCGTCATCTTTTTGTTCCCGGATATGCACGGAGCAAGGCATACTACGACGGCCCGTTGACCATTGGTTACGGACAAACCATTTCGCAACCCTATATCGTGGCTTATATGACTTCGATACTAAAACCTGAAAAAGGGGATAAGGTGCTTGAAATTGGTACAGGTTCGGGATATCAGGCGGCAGTGCTGGCTGAAATTGTGGACAGCGTGTTCACAGTGGAAATTGTCCCCGAACTGGCAGAGCAGGCCAAAGAAATCCTGGACAGCCTGGGCTATAAAAATGTTTGGGTAAAAAGCTGTGACGGGTTTTACGGATGGAAAGAACATGCCCCTTACGACAAGATCATCGTAACGGCAGCGCCCGAGGAAATACCGCAACCTTTAATAGACCAGTTGAAAGAAGGAGGAAAAATGATCATACCGGTTGGCGGTGAGTACAGTTTTCAATACCTGGTGCTGGTGGAAAAGAAAAAGGGTAAAGTGATTGAGAAAACCATGCTGCCGGTGAGGTTTGTACCGTTTACGAGGGATCACAATTAATGCCGGTTTTATTGAAAGCAAAAAAAACCTTTCAAAGTATTGCCGTATAAAAATATACAATATATTTGCAGCCGTTTTAAAAGCCCGGGAGTTTAGCTCAGCTGGTTCAGAGCATCCCGATTTTACATCGGGAGGGTCATAGGCCAGATAGTTAATAAAAAAGGGAGTTTAGCTCAGTTGGTTCAGAGCATCTCGATTTTACATCGGGAGGGTCATAGGCCAGATAGTTAATAAAAAAGGGAGTTTAGCTCAGTTGGTTCAGAGCATCTCGATTTTACATCGGGAGGGTCATAGGCCAGATAGTTAATAAAAAAGGGAGT
>CAJVWU010000092.1 GCA_913009755.1 uncultured Bacteroidia bacterium | reverse complement strand
GTTCGATAGATTTTAATAAGCTATATCATTATTGATGAAAAAAAACCTTAAAACTGAAGATAATATGACTTCTTTTATGAAAAAACCGTGACATAGATGAGTTTTTCAGTAGCTTGCGGATTTAAGGGTATAATCAAATAATTTATCAACTTGATTTCTTCCTGAGACAATTTGAGTTCTTTCGAAAGTGTTAGTAATATTGAAAGCTCGTCACTTGTGATTTTGGGATCTTGATTGTTTTCTAAATCATTAGTATAAGCTGTTTTTAAGCATGCTTTATAAATAGTATAGTCCCTCCTTTTTTTTTGACTTAAGTTCGGGTTACTACTTTCAATTATACTTTTAAATTCTTTTAATTTTTTATTTAGTTTATTGATCTCTTTATCGTAAAGATTGGCAAACCAATCTCGTTTCATAATGCAGTTTCCATCTCGTATTATTATATCAATTAAAATATCTAATTGAGAAGCCGTGTTAACGAATTCTGCTTTTACAGATTCAAAATATTCATCTTCAATTAAACTAAAAACTCTTGCAACATTTAAGCTATCAACGTTCCTCAGTTCTTTGTCTGTTTCAGTTAAAATTTTCTCAACCTCTTTTGTGTTTCTTGGAGTTTTTGAAATAATACTGTCAATTATTTTCAAGAATGAATTCTTCTCGAATGAATTTAATGTGTCTAATATTTTTTCGAGTTTCATATTTTCACTTTTTTTTGCAAATGCAACTAACTTTCAGCTAAAATATTATTTATCTATTCATAATAATTCATTTTAAAATCAATCATGCCTCAAACTCTCCACCGGATCCTGTTCCGCAGCTTTTCTTGCCGGCAGCCAACCGAAAATAATCCCCACCGAAGCAGCCACCCCAAACGACACCAGGATGGACGGGAATGAAACCACGGTCAGTATCCCGGTAGTGGTGGTAATGACTTTTGCCATGATGACACCCAGCATGATCCCGATCAGTCCGCCGGTGATGCTGATAAAAGTGGCTTCGGCAAGAAACTGGAAAACAATATCTTTTTTGGTGGCCCCTGTTGCCCTTCTTACGCCGATTTCCCTGATCCTTTCCAGTACCGATGCCAGCATGATGTTCATAATCCCGATTCCGCCCACGATAAGGGATATGCCGGCAATAGCCCCGAGGACAATATTGAAAATGTCGCGTGTTTTTTGTTCCTGTTTCAATAAAAGTTCCGGTATTTTAATTTCAAAATCCTGTACCCCGCGGTGACGACGGTTCAGCATACGGGTAATCACTTCAGCCGTAGTGGCCAGGTCTTTGGTGTCTTTTACCTGCACCACAATTTTATTGAGTTGGTTCCCACCGCCTCCTGCACCTTCCTTTTCAGAAACCATAACACTGTTTCCACTGTAAAAAACTTCGTTGCCACCCAGTGAAGCCTTGTTGATCAGTGAGCGGTCCTTAACCCTGAGCAATACGGTTTTGATGGGGGCAAAAACCATCTTATTATAATCGCTGATGCCCATGCCTTCTGCTTTCTCCGACACTTTGACCCCTTTCAGTATCCCGATCACCTTCAGCCATACATTTCCGCATTTCAAACTCTTGTCAATAGGGTTTTCTTTGGGGAACAACCGGGCTTTCACTTCAGGGCCGATAATACATACGGGAGCCCCCTTTTCCATTTGCCGCGGTTTAAACATAACTCCCTCGCTCAGTTCCTGGTTAAAAAGTGTAAAAAAAACATCCGACACCCCCGAAAGGTCAACATTCATCTTATTGCCACTATGGATGGCAAGCGTAGGATAAGTTACCTCGGGGCTTACTTTTTCTACGGTGGGGATGCTGGACAGGATATTTTCGGCATCTTTCAGCGTGAGGCCGGGCGAGAATTTCTTTTTCAGGGTTTTCCCTGCTTCTTCCTCCCCTTCATTTTGTTTGTTTTTGTCCTGAGTGATCGGAACGATCACAATATTGTTTACCCCCACCAGTTTGATCTGGTTAAGGATTTCCTCACGCGCACCATTACCGATGGCCATCATGGCGATCACGGCAGCCACGCCAAAGATAATACCCAGTGCCGTTAGTATTGAGCGGAATTTATTATTAAAAACAGCTTCAAGGGAAATGCTTAATATTTGAAGGTATCTTTCCACAATAATCTATTCGGTAAAATGTCAATGCCTGCGGGCAGGCTTTTTTCCTTAACTTTTTATGTGATTTTTTTTCTGTTTTGCAGCATCAAAATTTTTATCCGGGCTGTTTTTGCTTCCGCCCTGTTTTCCGGTTTTTTCCTTATAAATCCAGGCATCGCGGTATGCGGAAGGAAGTTGCTGTTTTGCATTTGTGGCTTCTTCAAGGCTTGAATAGTAGCTTGTGTAAACCCTCATGATCTTTCCGCTGCGAAGGATGCCTGCCTCAGCAAAACCCTTATCATTCAAACGTTTAACCAGTGTTTTTGCTTCTGTTTGCTCGGTAAAACTGCCGACAACTATATAATAGGTTAACGAATCGGACAAGATGTTCTTTTCTTCTGTGACAGGAGGGGATGATGCTTTTTTTTCCGATGGTTCAGGCGTTACGCTTGCGAGATATTTAATCTTCCATTTGTCAGCTCCGGGGGGCGGTTCCAGATAAACCTTATCTCCGTTTTTAAGTCCTGCCAGTATAATGATGTCATTTTCATTGCTTTTACCCGGGATTACCTGTTGTTTATATGAACCTTTATACACAAAGTTGATGGAGTCGTTGGCATAGACACACTCGATGGGTACATAAAGTGCTGAATCAATGATTTCGGTAATAATCCGGTTTTTGGTGGTCATTGAAGGGCGTAAGATGGAATCGTGGCCGTCAACATGAATCATCACTTCAAAAACTTTCGCGTTGGAGTTTTGCATTTGTTCACCCATATTGGCAACGGAAATCACCTCACCGGTAAATTCTTTTCCAGGAAAGGCATCCACCGATATTTCTGCTTTTTGTCCCACGGCCACTTTGCTGATGTCTATCTCGTTTACATAAGTCTTTGAATTCATGGATGAAAGGTCAGGCAGAGTGGCCACCACGTTGTCCCAAGTGCTGATCTGGGCACCCACACCCTGCTTTTTACCGTTCCATCCTTTGCGGTAAGTTACCATCCCTGCTTTGGGTGCAGTAACCGTGAATTCTTTCATCAGGTCTTTGTATTCACTTTGCCGGCGTCGGGCTTTTGTCAGATTGGTACTTACCTCCTGCATGTCGGCCTTGGCTTTTTCAAATTTTAACTGATAATTTTTAACGGCCTGTGTATGGGTTCTCGTAGTTTTTTCCAGATCCAGTTGTACCTGTCGTTGTGTGGCCGGGGGCTCATAAATGGATTGATCAACGGTGATCTTCTTTTCTTCCAGGGCATATTTCAGGTTGACCAGTTCGTCGCGGGCTGCACGCAATGTCATCGAAGTATCAAGTTGTGTCTTTAAAAACTGGGTTTGCAGTTTTTCAACATCCAGATCCTGGTCTTTTATTTTATTTTCCAGGTCGCTCCGGTCGAGGGTGGCCACCCACTGGCCCGAGTCAACTACCGTTCCGTCGGGAATAATATCCTCGATGCGCAATTGCCATATCCTGGCATTCCTCAAACCGATGGGATTAGGCCCCCTGATATCCTCGCTGCTGCGGGCTTCCAGTTCACCTGTTGTGGTCACATCAATAACGAACTTTCCTGTTTTGGCTTTTACGATGATGGCATTGCTAACCGTATTGGATGTAGAGGAAAAATACCAGACAACGGCTATCACAACGACCAAAAGGCCAAGAAGGATAAATACATTTTTCCGTTTCATGGATTGTTCAGATTTGAAAGAGTAAAAATAAAGAATTCTCAATTGAAAACGATGTTTTTTTTAATTTGTTCTCTTTCAGGTATTAAATATTTATTTCAGGCCGTTTTTTAAGATTTTATTTTTGCTATTGACCTCTCGGGGATCGGATATCGAATGAAAAGTAAAATTTCTATCCAATTTGTTTTTTCCTTTGCAAAGTTTTATTCAATAAATTCAAACAACAGGTTGAAATCTGAAAAACTGATATCGTACTTTAAACAGCACCCCAAAACCGCATTGCTTAGTGAACTGATGGAGGGTGATGACCGGTACTTTAACCTGAAAGGCCTTGTGGGCAGTGGTGTTGCATTGGTTGTGGCCGGATTTTTCGACCGGCCCGGAAAACAACAACATCTGATTGTGCTGACCGACAAGGAACAGGCCGCTTACTTTTATAATGACCTGGAAAACCTGTTTGGGGAAACCGAAACGGATTACAACAAAAAGAAAATACTGTTTTACCCTACTTCTTACAAACGGCCTTACGAACCTGAAAATGCAGACCGTGCCTATCAGCTTTCCCGGACTGAGGTGCTGAAACGCTTTATGTCGGGCGACCGGAAGACCATTGTGGTGACCTATCCCGAAGCCCTGGCTGAAAAGGTGGTTGGCAGACAGTATGTAACCAAAAACACCATGAAATTAAAAGTGGGCGAAGAGGTGTCACTTGATTTTATAAGCGACCTGTTGGCTGAATTTGATTTTGAGAGTGTGAATTTTGTTGCCGAGCCCGGACAGTTTGCTATTCGCGGAGGTATAGTGGATGTCTTCTCTTTTTCAAACGATCATCCTTACCGCATTGAGTTTTTCGGCGATGTTGTGGAGTCAATCCGTACCTTTGACCCGGCCTCCCAACTGTCGTTACAAAACATGAACCAGATTACCCTGCTGCCCAATGTTCAGGACAGGAACATCCGTGAAACCCGTGTTGGCTTTTTGGATTATATGCCGGCGGGGACAATCCTTTGGATGCAGGATGTAGCTTTCACAGCCGACCGGATGGATAAAGAATTTGAAAAGGCGGTTTCAGCTTATGAAAAAACAGAGAACCCGGACAGCCCGGTTCAGCCCGTGGATCTTTTTTTGAAAGGAAACGAGCTGTTGCAAAAACTGCCCGGCTTCAGGGTCATCGAATTCGGCAACGCCAACTATAAAAAAAGTGCAAAACAAATTCAATTTAACCAACAACCGCAGCCGGCTTTCAACAAGAATTTCGACCTCCTGATCAATAACTTTGTCAATTACTCAGAAAAAGGTTATTCCAATTATATTTTCGCAGATAACGTGAAGCAGACCGGGCGTTTGTATGCCATCTTCGATAATATCCAACACGAACAGCCCGAAACCGGACGGGCTCATTTTACCTCTTTAACCCTGAGCCTGAGTGCCGGGTTTATTGAAAATGACCTGAAACTGATTTGTTATACCGATCATCAGCTATTCGACCGCTACCATAAATTTCATCTCCGGGAAGGATTTGGCCGGAAAGAAGCCCTGTCGCTTCAGGAACTTTATCATCTGCAACCGGGCGATTACGTTACACATATTGATCATGGGGTAGGCCGCTTTGACGGGTTGCAGATCATTGACAACAATGGCAAAAAACAGGAAGCCATCCGGTTGGTTTATAAAAACAACGACCTGCTTTATGTGAGTATCCATTCGTTGCACCGCATCTCAAAATATGTGGGCAAGGAAGGCACCCCCCCCAAACTGGACAAACTGGGGTCAAATGCCTGGAAGAAGCTGAAAAACAAGACGAAAAGCAGGGTGAAAGACATTGCCCGCGACCTCATCAAATTGTATGCCCGGCGACATGCTTCAAAAGGCTTTTCTTTTATGCCGGATACCTACCTCCAAAACGAGCTGGAAGCATCCTTTATTTATGAGGATACCCCCGATCAGTTGAAAGCAACACAGGATGTCAAAAAAGATATGGAAGCCGCTTTCCCTATGGACAGGCTTGTTTGTGGCGATGTGGGCTTTGGTAAAACCGAAGTGGCCATCAGGGCGGCATTTAAAAGCGTTAACGACAGCAAGCAGGTGGCTGTCCTGGTGCCGACAACTATCCTGGCCCTGCAACATTTCAAAACTTTTTCCGACCGGCTGAAAGATTTTCCGGTATCGGTGGATTATATCAGCCGGTTTAAAAACGCCAGGCGGCAAAAAGAAACCCTGGGCCGGTTAAAAGAAGGTAAACTGGATATCCTTATCGGCACACACCGCTTACTGAGCAAAGACATTGAATTTAAGGACCTGGGATTGTTCATCGTGGACGAGGAACAGAAGTTCGGGGTGGCGGCAAAAGAAAAGTTGCGGCAGTTGCGCAGCCATGTGGATACGCTGACCCTTACGGCAACACCCATTCCCCGCACACTCCAGTTTTCGCTGATGGGTGCCCGCGACTTGTCCATCATCAACACCCCGCCACCTAACCGTTATCCGGTGCAGACCGAGCTCCGGTCGTTTGGCGAGGAAGTAATACGGGATGCCATAAACTATGAAGTATCACGCGGAGGCCAGGTGTTTTTTGTCCATAACCGGATACAGAATATTATGGAGGTTTATGATATGCTCAGCCGTTTTGTGCCGGGGGTTCGCATTGCCGTATGCCACGGCCAGATGGAAGGTGCCAAACTCGAAAAGGTGATGATGGGCTTTATCGAAGGGGAATATGATGTTTTGCTTTCAACCACCATAGTGGAATCGGGGCTGGATATTCCCAATGCCAACACAATCCTCATCAACAACGCCCAGAATTACGGGCTGAGCGACCTGCACCAGTTGCGTGGCAGGGTGGGACGATCAAACAAAAAAGCTTTCTGTTATCTGCTGTCGCCCCCGCTTTCGTCGCTGACAAACGAAGCACGGAAGCGCCTGAAATCAATCACCGAATATGCAGAACTGGGGAGCGGGTTCAGTATTGCCATGCGCGATCTGGATATCCGCGGGGCAGGCAATATCCTCGGTGCCGAGCAAAGTGGTTTTATTTCTGAAATAGGTTATGAGATGTATCAGAAAATACTGAATGAAGCCATTGATGAATTGAAAGAAAATGAGTTTAAGGAGATGGTTGTTGCCGACCGGAAAGAAATTGATTTTGTTCGCGATTGCCAGTTGGAAACCGACCTGGAACTGCTCATCCCCGATTATTATGTGGCAAGCATCAACGAACGGCTGAACCTGTACAAAGAACTGGACGGCATCACAACGGAAGAAGGGCTGGAAGAATTTGCCAAAAAACTGAAAGACCGTTTTGGCCCCCTGCCCGAACAGACAAAAGACCTGATTCAAACTGTCAGGTTGCGTTGGTTAGCCAAAAAAATTGGTTTTGAAAAACTTACCCTCAAATTTGGCCGTATGTCCGCGACTTTTACCGGAAAACAGGATTCGGCCTATTTCCAGTCGGAAGCGTTCGGGCGTGTATTGCAATTCATCCGGCAAAACCCCACTGCCTCCGAAATGAAAGAAAAGAACGGGAAACTCTCCCTGCGCTTCGATCAGGTAAAGACGGTAAAACGGGCGATTTCATTGCTGGAAAAAGTTGTTTGAAGTATGGAGAGTTGGGCGAGAAAAGCTGTTTTTTATGCCGTTGGTGAGGGCACCAATAGCGAAGGAGACCGATCACCGTTGTTGGTCTCCCCATCAACAACCCTTTAAAAATGTACAATTCCGCCAGGAGGATAAATCCCGTGGCGATGCTTTCATTTTGCCCTTTCGGGGTGTATCCCCCTCCAGAGTGTTGTCTTTTATCCCATTTCCGCAGGAAAAGCGGAAACCCGACAATTCATTTATCATTATTTTTGCAAAATCATTATGAATTTCAAACTCACATCCGATTTCAAACCAACGGGTGACCAGCCGGAAGCCATCAAACAACTAACCGAAGGCTTACAGCGCGGCGACCTGGCCCAAACCCTGCTTGGCGTTACCGGGTCAGGCAAGACTTTTACCATTGCCAATGTGCTGGAACAGGTCAACCGGCCGGCGCTGGTCCTCAGTCACAACAAAACACTGGCAGCACAACTTTACGGTGAGTTTAAGCAGTTCTTTCCCGAAAATGCCGTGGAATATTTTGTTTCGTATTACGACTACTATCAACCGGAAGCATACATTCCCGTAACCAACACATACATCGAAAAAGATTTATCAATCAATGAAGAGATTGAGAAACTGCGGCTGAGTGCCACATCTTCCCTGCTTTCCGGGCGAAGGGACGTAATCGTCGTTTCCTCGGTATCCTGTATTTACGGCATCGGAAACCCCGAAGATTTCACAAACAATGTGATCAGCCTGCATGCGGGCCAGAAGATCAGCCGCAACAAATTCCTGCGTGACCTGGTGAGCGCCTTATATTCAAGGAACGATATTGAGCTCAGAAGGGGCACGTTCAGGGTCAGGGGCGACTCGGTGGATGTTTTTCCCGGCTATGCCGATTTCGCCTACCGGATCATTTTTTGGGGTGATGAAATTGAGGAAATTGAACTACTTGACCCCATCCCGGGTAAAAAAATTGAATCCCTGTCGGACATAGCCATTTACCCTGCCAACATTTTCGTTACTTCACAGGAAAAAATGAAACCGGCCCTGATGGACATTCAACTGGATATGGCCAAACAAGTGGATTATTTTCATGAAATCGGCCACCACCTTGAAGCAAAGCGGCTGAAAGACCGGGTGGAGTATGATGTTGAGATGATGCGTGAACTGGGTTATTGTTCCGGTATTGAGAATTATTCACGCTATTTCGACGGCAGGTCACCGGGCTCACGGCCATTTTGCCTGCTTGATTATTTTCCGGATGATTACATCACCGTTATTGACGAAAGCCATGTTACCGTTCCGCAGGTCAGGGCCATGTATGGCGGTGACCGTTCGAGAAAACAGAATCTTGTGGAATATGGTTTCCGCCTTCCCTCGGCGATGGATAACCGGCCATTGAAATTTGATGAGTTTGAACAACTTACCGGACAAACCATTTATGTGAGTGCCACACCGGCAGATTATGAATTGCAAAGATCAGAAGGTATTGTGGTTGAACAACTCATCAGGCCAACGGGTTTGCTTGATCCGAAAATAGAAGTGCGCCCCAGCATGAACCAGATTGATGACCTGCTGGATGAAATCGAAAAAACTATTACCAAAAAACAGCGCATTCTGGTAACCACGCTTACAAAAAGGATGGCTGAAGAACTGACAAAGTACCTGTTAAAACTGGACGTCAATACGCGGTATATCCATTCGGATGTGGACACCCTGGACCGTGTGGAGATCATGCGCGACCTCAGACTGGGAAATTTTGATGTGCTTGTCGGGGTGAACCTGTTGCGTGAAGGCCTTGACCTGCCAGAAGTTGCACTGGTTGCTATTCTGGATGCCGACAAAGAGGGTTTCCTGCGCTCAGAACGTTCGCTGACCCAAACCGCGGGAAGGGCGGCACGAAACCTTGACAGCCTGGTCATCATGTACGCCGACAAGATCACCGATTCGATGAAAAGAACCCTGGATGAAACGGATCGCAAAAGGGAAAAACAACTGGCATACAATGAAAAACACGGCATCATTCCCAGGGCCATCATCAAATCAACCGATGCAATATTAGGCCAGACATCAGTGGTGGACCACCGGCCAAAAGATGCGTATGTTGAAAATACAAAAACCAGTGTTGCCGCCGATCCTGTGGTACAATATATGAGTGCCGAAGCCATCAGAAAAGCCATCGAAAAAAATAAAAAAGAAATGCAGGCAGCCGTCAAGGAACTGGATTTTATTGAAGCTGCCCGACTTAGGGATGAAAATAAAGAACTGGAAAAACTTTTAAAAATAAAATAAATGCCCATGCCTGACGCCCGAAAACAATGATAAAAATGAAACACGAATCAATACCAACAAACCGCAAAGCGTTAAAAATAAACCTGGACACTGATTTTTACGGGTCGTTTGCCGAAATTGGCGGCGGACAAGAGGTTGCCCGTCACTTTTTTCTGGCAGGAGGCGCATCGGGAACCGTGGCAAAAACCATCTCTGCTTACGATAAAAGATTCAGCGATGTTTTGTACAACAAAGGAAAAAGCGGTCGCTATGTTTCTGAAAACCGTCTCCTCAAAATGCTGGATGCCGAATACAAAGAGATCAACAAATTGTTAAAAGAAATAAAACCGGAAGCCAGCTTTTTCGCTTTTGCCGATACGGTGGAAACCCTCAATTTTACCAAAACCAATTTCGCACGGGGATGGATGGGTATCCGTTTCCAACTCAACCCTGAAAGCAAACCCAACACGGTCATCCTCCATGTTAAGTTGTTGGAAGATGACGGGTTGCTCCAGCAAAAGACTTTGGGAATTTTGGGTGTTAATCTGATCTATGCCTGTATCCATTATTACAAATACCCGAATATTTTTCTCCAATCGCTGACTGATAATCTTTCCCGCGACCGTTTCCGGATCACCATGATGCGTATGTCAGGCCCGGACCTCGATTATGTGGATAACCGCCTTCTCGGTGTACAATTGGTGAAAAACGGGATGACCCATGCCATCATGTACGATAAATACGGAAACCTGCAACAACCATCGGATATGCTGTATAAGAAGAATGTGCTGGCCTTCAGGGGAAGTTTCAGACCGATAACTTACGTAGCCAAAGATATCCTGAACAAGAGCCTGGAGCTTTTTCAGAAAGATAAAGATTATGAACCGGACAACACGCTTTCATTTTGTGAAATTACATTGAACAATCTGTTATCAGAAGGACAAATAAACGAACAGGATTTTCTGCAAAGGGTCAACATGCTTAATGATATAGGGCAAAATGTGATGGTTTCCGACATCAGGGAATATTACAAACTGGTTGAATTTTTCAGCATGTTTAAACTAAAGAAACTGCGCATTGTTGTCGGTGTTCCCACTCTGGAAAAAATTATGGATAAAAAATATTATACAGATTTACGCGGTAGCATTATGGAAGCCATTGCCAAAATGTTCCAGCAAAACATGAAACTTTACATTTACCCTACCTTAAGCAAAGGCAGTGACGAACTGATCACCTCTGCTTCTGTAAAAATGGATGACGATGTACACTTGTTGTTTGAATATCTGCGCCGGAACCGTTTTATCCTTGATATTCCATGTGGCATGTCGCAGCAGTTATTTATGAAATCACGCGAAGTTCTTCAAATGATCCGGGAGGGCAGGCCGGAGTGGGAAAAATATGTACCCATGACGGTGGCGAACACCATCAAAAAGAAAAAACTGTTCGGTTACCGGGAATAAATTTTTAGCCTGATTAATCTATAAACTACATTCTTTGAATAAATTTTGCCCCGTCCTTCAGGGCGGGGATAATCAAATGCAAGATTTTGAATACTTAAAAAAACCCACGCCATTATTTATTTCCCTTCATCAATCAATTCTCCCGACCCGGTCAGTGATACACTTTTAAGATCGGGTGCGGCCAGGGTTACTTCCACAGGTTGCGGGGTATTGTAACAGCCATCGTTTTTCACCTGGACAAGCAACGTTTGATCAGAAACCGAAGTCTGAATTAACGGCAAAATATTCGACTCTGCAAAAACATCCACACGGGTTTCTGAAGCTTGTGAAAAAGTAATATTAAAAGCACCGTTCGTCACAATCCTGTTGAAAGTACCCGTTTGCCGGGTCTCCATTTTAAAATCGCCGTTCCCGTCAACGCATCGGATTTTCTTTTTGCAGGAACCCATGCTCAACAGGATCACAATTGCCGGCAAAATTGCTTGCGAGAGAAAGTTTGTAATTCATTTTTTCTGTTTTAAAGTGTAAAGTTAATAAATACTGTTGGCTTTTTTAAAATATGACAGATATCATCTTATTCCACATCTATTCCTGTTTTAAACGGACTTTTAGTTCGTATTATTGCAGGTAAATAACTCTTATAAAGATGGAGAAGAAAGAATTTGACAAAGGGAAAGTGGCCGGCCTTAATACCAGCATTGATTATTCCGAAGGGGCGATTGTCAGCCGCACGATTTTAAACAAAGAAACGGGTTCGGTCACCCTGTTTGCATTTGACAAAGGACAGTCACTGAGCGAGCACACCGCACCTTTTGACGCGCTGGTTCAGGTACTGGACGGAACAGGCGTCATCCTGATTGATAAAAAACCTTTTGAAGTAAAAAAGGACGAATTCATCATCATGCCGGCCAATATCCCGCATGCCGTTGAAGCCCGTGAACGTTTCAAGATGCTGCTGACGATGATTAAATCGAAATAGCAGGATAAAAATGAGTCTGTTTTTCATTTTCATCTTCTTTAAAGACAGGTTGAAAAAACAGGCCGGATGCCAGGTTTTATAGGTTTGCTTTTCTTGTTGAAGTTGTTTAAAGTTAATTAACAGGTCAACTTTAAACAAACTCCATGTTAAAAAAAACTCTTTCCGTCAAATAATCATTGACCTAACACTAATTTTTTACGAATTTCCCATTCAGAATCATATTATCCGTTGTTATCACTTGCAAAATGTAAACTCCTTTTTTCAATGCGGATATATTCAGATATTCCTGTTGTCGCTTATCTTGAAAAATTTTTTCAAAAATCCTTTGTCCCGATATATTGAAAATCCGTACGGTTTTTATCCTGTCCGCTTTATCGTTCAATCTGACCGAAACAGTGTTTTTTGCAGGATTAGGAATTACCTTCAGTCCCGGAGATTTATTGCTGCTTTTAATTTCCGGTGTGTTTAAAATATAGGTAAAATCGCTCAAGACGTGGTCATAGGCAGGAACCCATTTCCTTAATGTGGTATCATAATCCTGATAATGCATCACTCTCCAAATGGAACCGATATACTCAAAGAAATACCTGTTTGCCCAAATCGTATCCCAGTGATTATTGTTGAAATCCTCTCTGCTTATTAAGGTCCTTAATTTTCTTTCATTAAAAAGTTCACGATATCTGCGAGTAATCTCCCATTTATTATCAAGCCACGCATAGAGGGTATCAGTATGGCCGCCTAGTGTATCAAATACCTTATTAGTTTTTTTAATATATTTCCATTGAGTCCCGTCCCACCATTGTTTGACGATCTTTTCATAATTGATATCGGAAACGTAATTTGTAAATCCCTGCCAGTTATGCAATATTATTTCCGTAAATTTATAATACGGTTGCCATTGGCCGTCCTGCCATACTTGGGTATCAAAGGAATCATATTCGCCCGTAGTGTCGTTTATTAAATGATAAGTATCCCGAAAATCATATACCCATTCGTTGTTTTTATACAAGCTCACTTTTTTGTCGTATATCTGCCCGAATTCGTTGAATAAAAAATCCCTTTTATATCCGTCGCTCATCACCCATTGCTCTCCGTCCCATAAAAAAGTTGATTCAACATGAAAAAACTTCTCGCCATAATTGTAATAATAAGTTATGCTCTTTTTGCTCTTTTTTTTCCAGACCGAATCGTTCGGGCTCCAGGTATAGCTTACGGTTAACGAATCCCAACCTGCCGCATTGTAAACCTGGTCCTCTCTGTACGTGTTCATCCATTCATTGCCGGGATTGCCCGTATAGTTCTGGATAATAAGTGACATTAGCCTGTTGTTTTCGTCGTAAAAATAATTGTATTTTTCCGTCGTATCGCTTTCCCCGTAAATTACGATAACGGATTTCCAGTTTGCCGTTCCGGGATAATAATCGAAAATATCTATCATATAAGTCGTAAAAACGCTGTCATCCCATTGATAAGCTGTATATTTATGATACAGCCAGATTGTATCGTTCGTAAGTTGTTTCATTTTCATCATGACATTAAGCGGGAATGGGGTTCTGCCCGCCCGCTGGGCAAATGAAAACAGGACGGAAAAAATAAGTGCCGTTGTAAATATGTTTTTTTTCATTTTCCAATGTGTTTATGATTTGTCCGTTAAATAAACCAAACAATACGGGCCATGTGAACACAGCCCGTATGTTTCTTGTTTTTAATCCGGATCGGTATTGCCGTTGCCTGCTGGCATTACCAAAAGTAAATTTACCGTAATGTCATTATCATATAGAGAAAGGTCTTTGGTTTTGGTACCGTAGCAATACTCACCCTCTTCATTCGTTACGGTTGTTGCCTCAACCGTACAGGGTTGATAACCAGGAAAGCCGCCGTCCCACAACAAATTGTTGTGGCCGAATGTATCAAAATCTTTATATGCATGTCCTATTAAAGGAACATATCCATGCATTGTCCCTTCCTGCGGGCAATCGTATTGTGTTACGAGATTAACATCCGCCTGAAAAGCCGGCTGATTATTGCCTTGCGCAAAAACATTGCTGCCGATAAAAATCATAACGGCAAATGTAACGCTGATTATTATATTTTTCATTTTTTGCAATTTTTTAGGTTGTTATCTCACTTTTTTTTACACAGCGTGAGTTATTTATCTGTGGGGATTCGGGCAAATCCCATATTGTTTTGCCGGTTGCTGAGCGTTAATCGCCACATTAACCTCCCCAATAAAAAAAGTTAATGCCGTTTCCATCCAACCGACAAAACGGAAACGGCTATGC
>CAJVWU010000091.1 GCA_913009755.1 uncultured Bacteroidia bacterium | reverse complement strand
TTTATCATTATTTTGTTTGTTTGGTAGCACTAAAATAAGTGAAAAAATCATACGGCTAATATCTGTGCAAAATACTTTTGCACAGATATTTAGCTGATTTTATTGAAAAAGTGTTGCGGATTTAAGGATTAAACTTGAACCTGAAACATCAAATACCTTTTATCTTAGTCCTGCTGATAACAACGGCTTTTTCAGCACCGGCAATCCTTTTTGCCCAAAATGAAAAGCCTTATGTCATGTTGAAAAGGACGAAATCTGGACAAAATAAAAAAGCATCCAATGAAAAGCTAGCCCTGAAATATTACCGGAGCCGGCAGTATGAAAAAGCCGCTGCCCTGTATCAGCAGCTTTATAACGGAAACCCGAAACAATATTATTATGCTTATTTGCTGAATTGCCTGGTCATCCTGAAAGAATACAAACAGGCGGACAAGCTGGTCAGAAAACAAAAAAAAGCCAGGCCGTCTGATTTCAGGCTGGATATTGACCAGGCCTACCTGCTCAATCTGGAAGGAAATAAAACAAAAGCCGGAAAAATTATCCGCGGATTAACCAATAAACTGCCTGCCAACAAAAATCAGATCATCCAGATTGCTTCTGCCTTGCAATCGAAAGGGTTTTATAAAGAAGCATTGTATGTGTATGAAAAAGCCAGGAAAACGCCTTCAATAAACTACACTTATGATCTGGAAATAGCCAACGCTTATCAATATACCCGCGAATTTGATAAAATGTTTGAAGCTTACCTGAATTACCTGGCTTACAATCCGCAGGATATGCAACGCATCAAAATCCGCCTGCAAATGCTGCTCAACAACGATGTGGAGGAAAACCTGTCGAAAATACTCAGGTCAACATTGCTTAAAAAAGCACAGTCGGACCCGGGCAACCCGGTATATGCCGAAATGCTGTTGTGGTATGCCATGCAAACCAAAGATTTTGAACTGGCTTACCGGCAGGCTCATGCCATTGACAGGCGTTTCAAAGGCCATGAGGAAGAAATGCTTGAACTGGCTGATGTGGCGCTGGACAACGATCAATACGAAATAGCAACAAAAGCATACGGTTATATCAAAGACAAAAAAGAACGTACCCCTTACTATCTTGAAAGTTATAACGGTTATTTCAAAGCGCGGACAGAACAGGCCGAAGCAGACCCTTCCACCCCCGAAAAAGATTATACGGAATTATACAAAACCGGTGAAGATGCCCTGAAGGAACTGGGGCTGAACCGCGAAACGGTTGACATAGCCTCTAACCTGGCCCACATCATGGCTTTCAAACTCGGCCGCTACGATGAAGCCCTCAACCTGCTGAAACGATCGGTCAACATCCCTCAAATCGGCAAAGCCAGACAATCGCAACTCAAACTGATGATGGCCGATATCCTGTTGTTCAAACAAAAAGTATGGGATGCCACCCTGATCTATTCACAGGTGGAAAGCGACATGAAAAACGAACCCATCGGCCATGAAGCAAAATTCAGGAATGCCCGCCTGTTTTATTATATCGGTGAGTACAAATGGGCAGAGGCAAAACTGGATATTCTGAAAGGGGCCACTTCAAAACTCATTGCAAACGATGCCCTTGAGCTGTCGTTATTCATCAAGGATATCCTGGAAGATGACACCACGGGAAGCACGTTGCGTAAATTCGGCAAAGCCGACCTGTTGCTCTACAGGGGCCTGTACGATTCGGCCATGATCTGGCTCGATTCCATCGGGGCCAATCCCAAAGGCGTCAATACTTTTCAGTACTATTATTATAAAAAAGCCATGGCGCTGGAGTCGGAGCAAAAATACGCTCAGGCCGACTCGATGTACAACATGCTGATAACCCAATATCCCGAAAGCATAAAAACAGACAATGCCCTTTTCAGGCGGGCCGAAATAAACCGGTTATATCTGGATAATCCGGATGAAGCCCTGAAACTCTATATGAAACTGATGCGCAATTATCCCGAAAGTATTTATGCCGGGGAAGCCCGGATAAAATACCGTGAAATGAAGAAAGGGAAAGAAGAAAAGATTGATTTATAAGGAGGAGCCTGGAGAGGAGGTTCAACCTGCTGTTCGGGATTTGCAATCCCGAACCTATAAGTTTGTGTTTAGAGATAACTTGAAATCAACAGGATTTTAAATCCTTTGTTATTGCTTCCGGATTGCAAATACGGAAGAGTTTTTATTAATCGAATTTAGTAATCCATGGTCAGGCCAAAAAAACATCTGGGGCAACATTTTCTGAACGACCCGAATATCGCAGGAAAGATTGCCGGCCTCATCAGCACAAATCAAAACAGGATTTGCGAACTTGGCCCGGGAACAGGCATGCTCACCCGTGCCATCCTGAAAAGAGACGGACACTTTCAGCTTAAGGCCATCGAAATAGATAAAGAATCCGTTGCGTTCCTGAAAGAAACCTTTGATGATGAAAGGTTAATCATCACGGAAATGGATTTCCTGAAAGTAAACCTGAGTGACATTTACCCCTCCCCTTTTTCGCTAATCGGGAATTTTCCTTACAACATCTCAAGCCAGATATTTTTTAAGATACTGGAAGAAAAGGATTTGGTTGCCGAGGTGGTTTGTATGATACAGAAAGAAGTCGCCGAACGCATCAGGGCATCCCACGGAAACAAGACTTACGGCATCCTCAGTGTGTTTTTACAAACATGGTACGACATTCAATATGAATTTACGGTAAACGAACATGTTTTTATCCCTCCGCCCAAAGTAAAGTCAGCGGTCATCAGGTTGACACGGAACACACAGGGAGAATTGCCCTTTGATGAAAAAAAGTATTTCAGGGTTGTAAAAACCGCCTTCAACCAGCGCCGTAAAACCCTGAAGAATGCTTTAAAAACCATCTTGCCTGAAAACCCCGGGGGCATCCCTTTTCTTGATCAAAGGGCAGAACAACTTTCGGTGAAGCAGTTTATTCAGCTAACGGCAAAAATTGCTGAAACTGAAAAACAGTATCGGCGACTTTAGTCGCCGTTTCCTGATCCGGCGACTAAAGTCGCCAGTACACTGACCTTTGCTACCTTTGCACAACAAAAGTCTTAAACCATGAACACCGGCACACAGGATCATCCCTTTCAAAACCATATCAGGTCGTTGCCCGAAAAACCCGGTGTTTACAAGTACCTCGACAAAGACCAAAAGGTGATCTATGTGGGGAAAGCCAAAAACCTGAAAAAACGGGTATCCAGCTATTTCACCAATACACACCGGTCGGGAAAACTGAAATTGCTGGTACGGAAAATCGCCGACATTAAATTTGTGGTCACCAACACGGAAGGGGATGCCTTGTTGCTGGAAAACAACCTGATAAAAAAACACCAGCCCCGCTACAACATCCAGTTGAAGGACGACAAATCGTTCCCGTGGATCTGCATCAAAAACGAACATTTCCCCCGCATCTTCCCCACCCGGCACCTGGTAAAGGACGGCTCTGAATATTACGGCCCTTATGCCTCGGTGAGGATGATGAAGACCCTGCTCGACATCATCCGCCAGCTTTACCCCCTGCGCACCTGTTCGCTAAACCTGAAACCTTCACTGATTGAAAAGAAAAAATACAAGGTGTGCCTGGAATATCACATCGGGAATTGCAAAGCGCCCTGCACGGGCAAACAATGCGAAGCCGAATACCTGGAAACAATCGGCCACATCAGGGCGATCATCAAAGGCAACATTTCGTCGGTTATCAGCGAATTGATGCAACTCATGCACCGGGCTGCCGGGAAAATGGAATTTGAAAAAGCCCAGTTGCTCAAAGAAAAAATTGAAATCCTGGAACGTTACAAAAGCAAATCCACCATCGTCAACCCGCGGATTGATAATGTGGACGTGGTATCGCTGATCAATGACCCGGACCTGGCCTACGTAAATTACCTGAAGGTGGTCAACGGGGCTATTGTACAAGCCCATAGCATAGAACTGAAAAAAAAGCTGGATGAACCGGAAAACGATTTGCTGGTGTTTGCGTTAACGGATTTCAGGCAGCGCTTTGGAAGCAATTCAAAGGAGATCATCCTTCCGTTTGACCCGGGCATGGAACTGCCGGATGTTAAAATCACCATCCCCCTACGCGGCGATAAAAAACAATTGCTGGAACTGAGCGAACGCAATGCACGGTATTTCCGCCTTGAACGTCAAAAACAGATGTCCCTGACCGATCCTGCGCGGCAACAAAAAAGGGTCCTGACCCAAATGATGCAGGACCTGCGCATGAACGAACTTCCTGTTTATATCGAATGTTTCGACAATTCCAACATCCAGGGAAGTTATCCGGTGGCGGCCATGGTGCGGTTTGTCAATACCCGGCCCAGCAAAAAGGATTACCGTCATTTCAACATCAAAACCGTGGAAGGACCCAACGATTTTGCCTCGATGGAAGAGATCGTCCATCGCCGGTACAGCCGCTTGCTGAGAGAAAAAAAGCAACTTCCCCAACTGATTGTCATTGACGGGGGAAAAGGACAGTTGTCATCTGCCGTAAAAAGCCTGAAAGCCCTGGATTTATATAGAAAAATTACCATCATCGGCATTGCCAAAAAACTGGAAGAGATTTATTTCCCCAACGATCCGGTGCCGCTTTACATTGACAAAAAATCGGAAACCCTGAAAATAATTCAGCAACTGCGTGATGAAGCCCACCGTTTCGGCATCACACACCACCGCAGGCAGCGCGAAAAAGGGACCGTCAAATCGGAACTCACCGCCATTGAAGGGATTGGCTTTTCAACGGCACAAAAACTGCTCTGGAAATTCAGGTCGGTGAAAAAGGTGAAAGCCGCATCGGAAGAAGAACTGGCTGCCCTTATCGGAAAAGCCAAAGCCGGGGTGGTTTACGGGCATTTTCACAAGTAAAACTTTGCAGGTCGTGTTTTGACCGGCAACTCCAAAAAACAAATTTATATTAAATCTAAATAACATCGTAACAAACACGTATTCAGTATCCCCCCCCCCCCCAAGTACCATACCAAAAATATTTCTTGACTTTTGGTTTTTCTCATCTTATATTTGAAAAAAATTAACCGGGACAGAGGGCCGGCAAGTAATATTGTAAGCTTCTCGTAGTAGCCATAAACGCTACAAACAAACTTTTGGAAAAATGCTGAAAAAACAAAGAATCCATGCTACCCTTGCCGCAGCAGTACTTTTCACCCTTGCTGTAATAGTGGTGGTGAGTTGTCAAAAAGAGCCCGACATCCGGAATGCTAATGCAAACAATCCGGTTGACCAATCACAGTTGATTGTAGAACACATTAAATCATTCAAAAAGAAAATGGAAATGTACAGGGACAACCCGGGATTGAAAAGCGGGGAACTGTTCACGGCTGACAGCGCCGTGTGGGAAATTGAATCACAGCTAAACTTCAATTATTGTTACAACAACATTGATATCATTGAGAAAGAGGTGGCCACATTCGATATTATCATGCCTTTGAACACCGAAAATAAAATATCCTTTGATGATCTGGTTGACCTTTACTATAATATTATCATTGACAGCATACAGGGAAAAATGTTACAGATCAATTACCCCAATATGAAGCTACTTGTTGTTGACCTTGAGCAAACGGGCACAACCGGTGAAGGCGATGCCATCATCAGCGTGGGTTCACTGATTGGTAATGAACAAACTGTAGTGCTCCATAACGACAGGTGGTGGTATGGCGAAAATTACGGTATGTGCAACGGAAGCCATGCGCCCGAAGATGCAGCCACCCAACTGGATGCAAGAGTAACCGAGGCCATGCTGCCCGAACCTCCGGATGGATGCAGGTGGTTTTTCACAAGCATTGACAGTACTTATATTTTTCCACAACAGGATACCTTGGATTATACCCCTGACAATTACCTGGATTATAAAATCTTCTTTGCCACGACAGAAGGCGGGCTTACCATTGACGATGAAGTAAAGTGTCTCTCACAATATGAAATGAGCACTTACAAAGGATACTATATTGATTATGCCCAGGATTTTGAATCGGAAACGGGGAAGAAGTTTGATTATTGTTATATTTCCGGCAAACCCTATTCGGATCCCTATCGTATTCAACATGATTACTGGATTTATGTCGGTTACCGTGGAATAATATGTGATGTTGCTGTGGATGATATTTTGGCGGAAGAATAATTTTTATAAACCTATTCAATGATGAAGTTACTATTGAAGATAATCCTGATATTTTCACTATCCGCCATTGTAATCCATGCCTGCTCACAGGAAACGGCTTTTGAAATCAACATTGCCGATGATAGTCTGAATATCATGCCTACCCATTTCTTGAGACAAGAAAACAAGGGATGTATCGGTATAGTTAAAAAAGCTCCTCTATACCAACCTACGGAAGATACTTATTACACCAGCTATTTATACAAGATTGACGAAACGGGAGATACAACAAGTTATCAATTCGGCAAAACGGATACGATATTGGTTTATTACAATATGATTCGTGTTGACCTGGGTGAACCGGGTTATCTATTGTCCGGGCTGGGCAGGGCATTGGACAATGACAAAATTTTTACCGTGTTCACCCGGTTAGATACGGCTCTGAATATTATGTGGGAAAAGATATACAAATTCAATTACTTTTATTCGGCCTGGTCCATGCGGATGTTGCAATTAAAAGACAGTTCTTTCCTTTATTACTGTTCGCCACGGCTTAACATCAAAATGTTTCTGTTTAAACTCTCTTATGAAGGGGACAGCATAGCTTATCGCGCCTATGAAGGGGACAGTGCCGGCTGGGCACAAAGCATCACCTACAATCCGGATTCAACGGCCTATTGGCTGCACAATGAGTGGGGGCATTATCAATCAGGAGGAAGTCGAATCAGTTGCATTGAAGTGAATGAAAATCTGGAACAAACGGGTGTTTATTATTATTATGGACCATATCAGGCCCCATTTACTTCAAAACTAATGCCTGACAGAACATTAATTTCGGCAGGGTATTCTGTTATGCCTAACCCCGAACCGGTGAAACATTTTATCACCGTTATCAAATATGATTCTTCATTCAACCAATTGTATTTGAGAAACCTGACCAATCCTGACACAAATTCACGCGGAGGCGAAACAATTGCTGTTGATTATTATTATCCGTCGTGCATATATGTAGCAGGTACCCACAATCTGCAAGGCCTTTCGGGGCACGAACCCAGTTGGTTTTATGTGGCCAAAATGGACGATACTTTAGGGATTGATTTTGAAAAATACATTGGCGGTGATGATTATTATTGGTTGTATTCTGTAGTGGCCACAAAAGATGGTGGCGTATTGCTGGCGGGTACAAGGTCCGAAGTCGGGGCTCCGGATTTTCACCGGGACGGCTACATCATCAAGCTGGATTCAACCGGGTGCATTACAAACCTCTCGGCAAACAGTACGATTCAAATCAAAGATGCATTGGTTTACCCCAATCCCGGTACGGATAAGCTGATAGTGCGTACCGCATTGAAAAACTGCGTGATCCGGCTTTACGATATGAAAGGTACGGAGGTATTGGAGCAACCGCTTGACAAGCACATCACCGAAATCAATACCCGGCAGTTAAAGCCGGGAATGTATGTATATGTTATTCAGCAAAACAACAGGATTGTGGAGAATGGGAAATGGATAAAACAACAATTAAAGTAACCTTAAAAAAAATACATTATGAAAAAATTATTATTATTCGCAGCAATTTCTTTTTTAATGATTTATGAAATGGCTGCCCAATGTACAAATTGTGAAGGAACTACAACAAATACCGAAACCAATTCCAGCGCCATAGGATTCGAAACTGTTTCAACGGGAAATTCCTCCTTTGCTTCGGGGTTCAGGTCGGAAGCTACGGCAAATTATACCACTGCAATGGGGTTTTATGCAAAAGCAACCTATACGAAAGGCATTGCCTTGGGTAGTGCAGCGAAAGCATCAATGGATAAGTCTGTAGTAATAGGTTCAGGAGAGTGGAATGCCAATATCTATTTGGAAAACAACATCCCCCGAAGTTTAATGGTTGGCTTTAGCAGCCATTATCCAACCTTGTTTGTTGGCGAATAACAAAAATTTCTTGAAACTAATGGCAAAAAATAATATTGTTTTAAAGCCTTCATTTAAAGTTGAGAAGGGAAGTATATTAATAGTTGAAGTTAATAATGAAATCTGTAATAGTAAAAACAATAACTTTATCAAAATATCCAAAAGGAATTTACCTTATTAAATTGTTTGACAGCAATAAATCATTAATCTCAACGCAAAAGTTAATTTATTTATAACCTGTTTAACATGAAATTAAAAATTATTTTCATAACACTTTTTCTTTTGTTTTACAATATTTCAAAAAGTCAGAAGTTAATAGGTCTAAGTGGGGGAATAAATATTCCGAAAGTGATTAATAACTATTCATCGCCACATTTGCAGGTGAAATCAGATTTTAAAAACACTTATACGGTTGCTGTGTCATATACGGATCGTTTGAAAAAACATTTTGATCTCGGTTTTGAACTGAATTATGTAAATGCTGCTGTAGATTTGGAGATTACTTCCGGCGGACTGGGTGGCGGATATGATACTGAATATGTTAACTATGATTTCGGTTTTTTAAATTTTGGCATATTACCGGAATTTGTTACCGGAAATAAATTACAATTATTTATTAATGCAGGTCCATATTTTGGTTTTTTGGTAAATACAAATAAAGATGCCCACGGGAATATTCAAACTCCAGATATTGGCGTTACAGGAAACATTGGCATAAGAGTTAAAGTTTTTAGCATCTTTGGCGTTGTCATAAAAAATGGTTATAGCTATGGGCTTGTAAATAAATATCCGTCTATTAAAACTATGAATATCATGGTCTCGGCCGGATTATATTTTTTTATCAGAGGTAATAAAAAAGATTAAGCGTTAACAATGAAAAACCTCTTTCTTTTTTTGTTCTTCCTGGTTATTTCAACCCCCCTCTTTCAGGGTTGCAAAAAAGACCATTTACTCGGGAAGTTTCTCCTCACGGAAAAAATGAAGAGCCAAAACCCTTTTCATGGTGGCGAAACCTTGTATTTCATATCTGACAGTTTAAAAGAGTTTGTTGTTGACTGTATAGTCAGACGTGACCAGATTCATAAATACCACCCAAGTATAAGTGAAAGCGGTTATTATTTAATAGAGGTTGAACAAACATCATGCTCTGGTAATTATAATGGTTTTTGGTTGGAAATGGCTGGACAAATAAATTCCACTCCGGAGTTTAAAATACAATTTAGTTTTGAAAAAAAAGGCGGAGATTTCAGATTCAATTTGCCTTTAAACAAAGAAACATCAGATTATGCCGACAGCATCCGAGTCAGGGATAAATGGTATTACGATGTTTTTATCAATGAACAGGATTCCGATACTGCGATCCGCGCAAATAAACTGTATTATTCAACCCAATACGGTATCATTAAAATAGAATGGCCGGATGGACATTTCATGGAACTTGAAAAGATTGACTGGCCGCAATGAAAATCTTAATAACCGAGCTGTTCCAAATAAAATATCAGCTCCCCAACTGGCAATTCTTCAGGCCTCACCTGGCGCCAGTCTTCCGGACCGCCTGACCGGACGGGCAGGCAGTACCGGTGCCTGGTAAATTCCCTTTTCCTCGTCCTCCTTTAGCGCAGCGCAACAGGGACGGGCTGCCCGCCGGATCCGTTAACTGACAGGATGAGGAACTTATTGCATGAATTTGTGCCAAAGGCCTGCCCGGCTGACAAGATGGTTATATTCCCTGTCGTGTGGAAGGTAGGGTTTCTTATTTCCGACCCGCTGAAAGCCCCTTCCCCACTACCTGCCCGATGGGCCCGTTCAGCGGGTCAGGCCGGCCACTAACCTTTCAGTTCGAAGCAGGTCCTGCGGGGAGGGAAACTGAAAGGTTGTCTTGTTGGAATTTCCGGAAAGAATATTTCCATTATTGCAGTGTAAACTTCACCTTACCGCAAAACAAATTTCACCGGCAGATTAAACGAAACCCTGACCGGCCTGCCGTGTTGTAAACCGGGCTTCCACCGTGGCATATTCTTTATAACTCTTATCGCTTCTTCGTCACAACCTCCACCAACAGGGCGCAAGATTTTCATATTGGAAACAGAACCATCACGTTCCACTATAAAATTGACAAATACAGTACCCTGGATATTGGTTTCTTTCGCCAATGATGGATATTTAATGTTATCGTGCAGATAGTTGAATAAAGCAGCCGTCCCGCCCGGAAATACCGGTTGTTGATCAGGAAATGAAACAAGTGGCGAGTTTTCAGGCACAAGAGCCTCGGGTTCATTTCCTTTGTTGTAATACACAACCCGTTCATCCTGCCCGACCCCTACGTCTAATGTGATATCAGGCAAATCTTCACCCGGATCATCAGATATTTTCAGTTTGATCACGGGTGGAGGTGGCAGCTTCACTTTCGGCTTTTCCGGAATAACCGGCGGCAGCTCTTCAGTAATGATCCCTGAATACCCGGAAGGCACCAAAGTTAAATGTGTGTCAGCAGTTTGATACTCAAACGCCGAGAAGATGATCAGCAGGGCAATGATAAATCCTGCTTCGAGGAAAAATACCTTTTTCTTTTCAAGATCAGCTTTCGGATTCTTTTTTGATTTCATAATTCCTGGTTTTAATGGCCTGAAACGGCGGGTTAAACAATTGATTTACTTCATTTACCTTCCGGGAAATCAGTTAGCCTATTTTATTGGCCACCTGCATGTTTTGAGTATCGAAAAGTAAATGGTAAATTCAGATCATAAAAACGGAGTTGGAATTTGATAACATCTGGGATAAATGCAAAGATTGTGCCGTTCCGGCAAAGTACCGGCGACTAAAGTCGCCGATACAGCTTAATGATGAAAAATGAATTCGTTTTGCAACCAATAAACGGCAATTCCTGCCACAAAGCCCAGCAGGGCCAGCCAGGCAATCTTTTTCATATACCAGATGAAGTCAATCTTTTCCAGGGCCATGGCCACTATGCCGGCTGCGGAACCAATGATCAAAATACTTCCTCCTGTCCCTGCCGTAAAGGCCAGCAATTCCCAAAACGCACCATTTTGAACAAAGTGTTGTAAGAAAGCAGGATCGGCAGAAGCAGCAACCAGGGCTGGCGTCATGATCGGATACATGCCCATGGCAGCAGCCGTTAATGGAACATTGTCAATAATAGAAGACAACAAACCAATGGCACCGTCAATGGCGTAAATATTGTGCATGTGCTTATCGAGATAAGATGCCATAATTTGCAGGTGTCCGGCTGATTCCAGCGCAGCAACCGCTGACAAGATTCCGAGATAAAACAATATTGTCGGAATATCCACTTTTTTTAATACCCCGACAACTGTAAATTTTCGCCTGTATTCTTCTGAAGCTTTTTTATGAATAATTTCTGTCGTAATCCATATCACACTCAAACTAAGGAGCATGCCCATATAGGGAGGCAGATCGGTAAATTCTTTAAAAACAGGGACAAAGATAAGTCCGCCTATACCCATCACCAGCAAGATGAGGCGTTCTCCTTTGGTTGCTCCCGAATCATTTTCTGATCCGGGCGGCTTTTTCACTTCACCTTTTATATATAAGGAAACCACCGCCAGGGGAATAATCAAACTGACAATACTGGGCAAAAAAACCATTCCCATAATATCCAACGCCGTTACCTGTCCTCCAATCCACAACATGATGGTGGTTACATCCCCGATAGGAGTAAAAGCACCACCCGCATTGGCAGCAATCACTATAATGCTTGCAAAAAACCAGCGGGTCTTTTTGTCATCAATCAGTTTTCTGAGCAGGGCAATCATCACAATGGTCGTGGTCATGTTATCCAAAACACCCGAGAGGAAGAAAGTAATGGTTCCAAGAATCCACAACAACTTAACTTTTTTTGTGGTTTTAATCCGGTCGGTAATCACACGGAAACCTTCATGCTGATCAACGGTTTCCACAATGGTCATGGCTCCCAACAGGAAAAACAGGATTTGTGACAAAGTCCCCAAATGATTCACTACCTCATAGCTGGTAATGAAATACTTCATCTGGCCTATTAAACCAACATTGGGGTATTTACTTTTAAAGTCGGAAAGAACCGAACTTTTCAGAAAATGTATCCACGAAGGGCTATATCCAAGATTTAAAACACCGGGCAGCCCGTAAATATAGATAACCCAGAGAATGACGCCCAAAAATAAGGCCGAAGCCGCTTTATCCACTTTTAAGGGAGCCTCCATAGCAATGGCTACGTACCCCAGGATAAATACCACCAACATTAAGATAAGAGTAAACATGTTCTGTTATATTTTAACAGCAAAACTATAAGAACTCATTAAGATAACGAGGGATGATCGTCCAAAAATAAAAATATTTTCAGGTATTTATAACCGGTTTATATTAAGGTCCTGCGAAATGGATGATTGTTTGAAAAAACAAAGGCCATCCGTACGGACAGCCCTGTCAAAAAAAAAAAAATATCTTCGGTTATTGCAGTGTAAACTTAACCGGCAGGTTATAGGATACCCTCACGGGTTTTCCACGTTGCATACCCGGTTTCCATTTTGGCATGCTTTCAACAACTTTTACGGCTTCTTCGTCGCAACCTCCGCCAATTCCACGCAATACCTTAACATGAGAAATTGAACCATCGGGTTCAACAACAAAATTGATAAATACACGACCCTGAATTCCGCTTTCTTTAGCCAGGGCAGGGTATTTGATATGTTCAGCCAGATATTTCATCAAGGCTCCCGTCCCACCGGGAAACTCAGGCATGGATTCAACCACCGTAAATATCTCCTGTTCGTCAACTTCTTCTTCGTTTTCGGGTGGAACATACTTCTCCATAACCGTATTATCATTAGCCTCGGCATCAATATCAATATCCTCGTTAACATCTACATTGTCATTAACCACTTCTATCTGTGTTACTGCTTTTGGGGGGGGTGGCGGGGGTGGTTTTACTTTTTGTTCTGTAATCGGAACCATTTCTTCGGGAGTATTTTCGGCAACCTGTTGTTGCAGGTTAACTGTTTGTTTTTCATAGCTCTTATATTGAAAAGCTCCGAAAACCACCAATAAAGCGATCACAAGGCCAATTTCGAAAAAAAGGCCTTTTTTTCTTTCAAGATCAGCTTTTCTTGTTTTCTTTTCTTTCATGATTGAACTTTTTTGTCAGACTAAAAATCTCAGCTAAAGTACTAATTAATCCGTGTTTGTATTACTTATTTTATATTTATTTTTTCGATACAACAGATAAAATGTTAACCATCCCAAAATTGCACCCAGGCTATCGGCTAAAAAGTCATATACATTTCCGTCGCGTCCCACAAAAACCTTTGCCTGTAATATCTCAGTAAGCAAACCGTATGCCATACTTAAAATAATAAAGCCCGATACATAAAAAAAACGGTATTTAAGCTTAAAATATTGTTCGCGCATGCCATATAACAACAGGAATGTAAGTGTGCCAAACATGAAAAGATGAACCAGTTTATCATACGACAACCATTTCCAAAAGGGGATGATAGTGGGTATATAATTTCCGGGTATGCCCGTCAGGATCAGGATAACCAAAGCCCAAACCAGGGCCGGCCATAACCTTTTGATCAGTTTACTTTGTTCAGGCTTCAATTTTTGATGCGTATGCCTTGTTGTCCAGTAAATTATCAAGTTCGGCGTTATCAGTCATTTTAACCCTGATAATCCACCCGTCACCGTAAGGGTCTTTGTTGATCAGTTCGGGGTTATCTTCCAATTTTTCATTCAATTCCAAAACGGTTCCCCCGACAGGCATAAATAAATCGGAAACGGTTTTTACCGCTTCAATGGTACCAAATGCTTCCCCCACGGCAAGGGTTTCGTCTATCGTTTCCACTTCCACAAAAACGATATCCCCCAACTCTTTCTGGGCAAAATCGGTTATGCCTACAACAACTTCCTCACCATCAACCTTTATCCATTCATGTTCTTCGGTGTAGTGTAAATTTTCTGGTATGTTCATGTTTTTAAAACTTTAATTTGTCGCTTCAAATTTATATTATTTTATGCCTTGCAATAATGTCTCCGTAAAATATTTTTTCAAATAAGTTGCTCAGGTATTCTTTCCTGTTGGTGAATTGTAAGGTTTCGGGCAAACTTCCATAAAGCAGAACTCCCTGAATTCAAAGCTTTTTTCAGGTTTTACATTTTTTTATTCTACTTGTAGAGCATTTCATAAATTTTTTTCTAATTTCAAGTGCTGCCAATATTGGCTAAATTTTATTTTGATGTGCTACGAAAAATAATTAGCGAGTCTAAAGAAGAAAAAGTCCCTGTCTCTGGCACCTTGGTTTGATGAAATAAACTTTTGGATTTTACTGTTTATACCTTCTG
>CAJVWU010000090.1 GCA_913009755.1 uncultured Bacteroidia bacterium | reverse complement strand
GGAAGTCCCGTTGACCTGTTTCTGGACAATAAAAAAGTGATCTCTCTTCAGAATAATAAGCAGATGCAATTCATCAAAAAATCTGCTATATACCAGGTAACTTTAAAAAGCAACCGGCTCTATGACCTGAAAGTCGAATATCACGGGCAACCGTATAATCCGGATAAGGGCATCAGTTTACTTTTGCAGTTAAACTGGCAACTCCCACAAACAGCATCCATACAACATGCTGTTTCTGTGGCAGCACATTCGGATATAGCCCTTATTTTTGCAGGCACCTCCAGCCATTTTGAATCGGAAGGTTTCGACAGAAAAGACCTCATCCTTCCAGACAACCAGGATGAGTTGATCCGTCGTGTTGCCGGGGTGAACAAGCAAACGGTGGTGATACTCAGCACCGGTGCCCCGGTTGTGGTAAACCGTTGGATTAGTCAGGTCCCTGCGCTCCTTGAAACATGGTTCGATGGAGAGTACATCGGAACAGCCATTACAAACATTCTGCTGGGTAAAGTAAACCCATCGGGAAAACTACCTGTTACCTTCCCGGTAACCTGGGAACAGGAACCCATAGCCGTTCAAAATTACAGGAACAATGATTCAACGGATACTTATTCCGAAGGCCTTTACGTTGGCTACCGGCATTTTGATAAAAAACAGATAAAACCACAGTTCCCATTCGGATTCGGTTTATCCTATACTTCTTTTAAATACAGTAACCTGAAAATTACCACAGATACTACGGGCGGAAAGCTGTCGGCGGTTGTTTCTTTTACCATTACCAATACGGGGAAACGGGAAGGGGCCGAGATAGCCCAGGTTTATGTTCACCAAGAAAACCCGCAACTGGACCGTCCGGTGAAAGAGCTTAAAGGCTTTGTTAGGGTAGATTTGAAACCCGGCGCCTCAAAAATTGTGCATGTAAAACTGGACAATGATGCGTTTCATTATTATAATCCCGGGAAAAAGACATGGGTCATCGATCCTGCCTCTTTTGACATTCTCGTGGGAGCATCTTCCCGAAATATCCTGTTATCAGGGAATGTGAAATGGGGAAAAGGAAATTTTAAACAACAGAAAACGTTTTAAACTATTTTGAGAACTACATATTTCAAATACTTATCATCATGAAAAAATATTTATCAAACACAAGCATCTTACTATTTCTAATCGTTCTTTTAAGTTTCGGTTGTAACCAGAAACAACCTGCTTCAAATAAGTCGTGGACACTGGGCCCTTTTGTTAAAGTTGATTCGGTAAATCCGATTATGGGGCCTGTTGACAGCCTTTCTTTTATGGGGCCGGTTCAAAAGAAGTTAGTAAAATGGGAGGCAAAAGATGTCTTTAACCCTTCGGCAGTCGTAAAAGACGGGGAAATTTATTTGCTTTACAGGGCAGAAGACAGCATCGGAAAACTGGCCGGTACTTCCCGTATTGGTTTGGCTGTAAGTGAAAACGGATTGACATTTAAGCGATATCCCAAGCCGGTTTTATATCCTGAAAACGATCAGTATAAAAAATACGAGTGGGATGGCGGGTGCGAAGACTCCCGTGTTGTGCAGGATGACAGCGGAACTTATTACATGACTTATACGGCCTGGAATGGAAACAGAACAAGACTGTTTATTGCGACATCCAAAGATCTTGTAAACTGGACGAAACACGGCTCTGCTTTCAGGAAAGCCTACAATGGAAAATATTTCAGTATATTTACTAAATCGGGAGCCATCGTTTGCCGGCGCGTTGGCGACAAGTTTGTTGCCACAAAGATTAATGGAAAATACTGGATGTATTTTGGGGATACTGATATTTTCCTGGCCCATTCGGGAGATTTGATCAACTGGATCCCCATAGAGAAAAGCAAAGGGGAAATCATGGATAGCAGTGATAACAGATACGGAAAGGCCAGTCTTTTTCCGGTGCTTAAACCCAGAAAGGGTAAATACGACAGCCAATTGGTTGAACCGGGTCCTTTTGCTCTGATTACAAAGAAGGGTATCCTGCTGATATACAATGGCAAGAACAGTAAAGAATATGGTGATACCACCCTGCCTGCAGGAACTTATGCCGCGGGACAAGCCTTGTTCGACATCAACAATCCGGAGAAACTGATTGCGCGTACGCCAGGTTATTTCATGAAGCCCGAAAAGCCTTATGAAATTAACGGGCAGGTGAATAATGTTTGTTTTGTTGAAGGCCTGGCTTATTTTCACAACAAGTGGTTCCTCTATTATGGAACTGCCGATACGAAAATTGCTGTTGCAGTATATACGCCTAAGAAATAATGAGAACGATTGCTGAGAAAAATTTAGCACTTCGAAACATACATGGCGAACAAATTCGGCACATCACGCCAAAGGCGGACAGGCAGGAGAATGATTATAAAAAGAAACTCCGTTGGAGTTTAACGTTATTAACCCTGTACGAAGAACGGGTAAAAGAAAAAACATAATTAACAGGTAAGCGATAATATACAAAATTATAAACAGATGAAACGCTCCGGATTTCAGTCCCTTATATTTGGATTATCAATTATATTATTCATGAGTGTATCGTTTCATTCTGTTACAGCTCAGGGAGAGGACAGCTCTCCATGGCAGATAACAGCTACCGACACATCAGATTATATTGGAATTACTCTTGCCAACGGACGTATCGGATTCTTGCCTTCAAAGAAACCTTTTACGGTTAGTGCCATCATTTTGAATAATGTTTATGACAAAGGCTCGGCACAGGGAGTCAGCAAAATATTGAAAGGCATCAATTTCGCCAATCTTGATGTATCTGTTGATGGCGTTAAAGTGGACGAAACAAACATCTCCGGATGGAAACAGGTCCTTAACCTGAAAGAAGCCTCTTTAACCACGACTTTCGATTTTATGAAGAAAGCCGAAATTACTTATACCATTTATGCTTTAAGAGGTATGCCTTACGCCGGCATGATGGAGGTCAGCATAAAATCTTCAAAAAATATCACGGTTCACGTAGCCGGTAAAATTCTTACTCCTGCCGAAGACAAAGACCCCGTCAACACGTTCAGCATTTTAAAAGACCTCGACAACAGGATACCCTTGCTGCAAACCACAACCCGGAGCCCATTTGGAAAACAGCTCCTGGCTTCAACAGCTTCTTTTATTTTTATGGGGAAACAACCTGAATTACATCATAAACTGATCTCGGAATATGATAATGAACTGTCTTTCGATAAAAAGATTGTAAAAGGGGAAACCTGCCATTTCGGCTGGGCAGGAGCCGTTTGTACCACCCAGGATTTCGATGACCCTTTAAGCGAATCGGCCAGGATGGTCATTTTTATCATGCAGGGTAATGAAGATGCCGTAATTGCCAAGCACAAAATACTGTGGGCAAAATTATGGCAGGGAGATATCGTGATTGAAGGGGACCTTCAGTCGCAACGCGATATCAGACTTGCTTTGTATAATCTGTATTCCTTTTCCCGTGCTCATTCAAACCTGAGTATTCCACCCATGGGTTTGTCGTCTCAGGGTTACAACGGCCACATATTTTGGGATGCCGAATTGTGGATGTACCCGCCAATGCTTGTATTGAATCAGGATATTGCACGTTCGATGCTGAATTACCGGTTCGATCGTCTCAAAAAGGCACGGCAAAAGGCAACTGATTTTGGTTATCGCGGGGCTATGTTTCCCTGGGAATCGGATAATACCGGAGAAGAGGCCTGCCCGGTATGGGCGCTTACCGGTACTTTTGAACAACATATTACGGCCGATGTGGGTATCGCTTTTTGGAATTACTACAGGATAACTCATGACAGGCAATGGCTAAAAGAAGAAGGATATCCGCTTCTTAAAGAAGTGGCCGACTTTTGGGTAAGCCGGGCGACAGAGAATGAGGATGGCAGTTATTCAATTAACAATGTGGTGGGTGCCGATGAGTTTGCGCAAAATATTGATGACAATGCTTTTACAAACGGAGCTGCCCTTAGTGTTTTGAAACATGCTTCACAAGCAGCGAAAGAACTGGACATAAGCCCCAATCCCGTTTGGCTGAAAGTGGCTGAAAACCTCCGGTTTTATTATTTTCCCGATGGCGTTACAAAAGAAAATTCCACCTACAAGGGCGAAATAATCAAGCAGGCGGATGTCAATTTATTGGCTTATCCTTTACAGGTCGTCCGGGATAAAGAACAAATTATCAAAGACCTGGCCTATTATGAACCAAAAATATCGAAAGAAGGCCCTGCTATGGGATATTCGGTTCTTTCAATATTACATGCCCGTCTCGGAGATCAAAAGAAAGCATTTGAATTGTTCAAGCGGGCTTACATTCCGAATAAGCGGCCGCCTTTCGGCGCCCTTTCCGAATCGGCAACGGACAATAATCCATACTTTGCCACCGGAGCAGGCGGGATGCTTCAGGCTGTAATTTTTGGGTTTGCAGGTTTACAAATCACCGATAACGGATTGGCACAGGGAAACCCCTGCCTGCCGAAACAGTGGAAAAGTTTGACCGTTAAAGGGGTTGGGCCTGGTAAAAAGACATTTTATATCACACATTAATCACCGGCAATAAAAACAGGATGCTATGAAAATAATGAAATATATCCATTTAATCGTCATGATGGCGGCAATAGCCGCCATCATTTCGTGTCAGCCACAAAACAAGAAGAGCACGGCAACTATTCCTAACCGTACATGGTGGAAAGAAGCCGTCGTTTACCAAATTTACCCGCGAAGTTTTAAAGACAGTAATGGCGACGGCGTTGGAGATTTAAAGGGTATTATCTCTAAGCTTGATTATGTCAAAAGCCTTGGTGTTGATGTGATTTGGCTGAACCCGATTTTTGCTTCACCCAACCGTGACAATGGTTACGACATCAGTGACTACAGAAAAATAATGAAGCAATTTGGCACCATGGCCGATTTTGATACGCTCCTGAATGAGATGCACCACCGGGGGTTAAAACTGGTGTTGGATCTTGTTGTTAACCATACAAGTAGTGATCATAAATGGTTTAAAGAATCGCGCAAATCAAGAAATAATCCTTATCGGGACTACTACCATTGGTGGCCCGCAGAAAGGGGAAAGCCTGCAAAACGATACAGTTACTTTGATGTGGACAACAACGCATGGAAATATGATTCAACCACCAATGCTTATTACCTCCATTACTTTGCCCGTTCACAACCCGATTTGAATTGGGAAAACCCCAAAGTGCGCCAGGCAATTTACAAGATGATGCGCTTTTGGCTCAATAAAGGCATTGATGGTTTTAGAATGGATGTAATCCCCTTTATTTCAAAAGACACCACTTTTCCTCCCCTTCCTGAAAAATATCATGGTAATTTTGTTCATTATTATGCCAATGGGCCTCACTTGCATGAATACCTGCAAGAAATGAACAAGGATGTACTCAGCAAGTACCCTAATATTATGACAGTTGCCGAAGGAGCGGGCGTTACTTCTAATGAAGTGCTGAACTTTATCAACCCGTCGCGCCATGAGTTGAACATGCTTTATAATTTCGATGCTATGAGACTGGGGCTCATCCCCGGTACCCGTGAGGTAGATCCTAAAGGGATAAACCTTGTTGATTTTAAGGAAGTATTTACCAAATGGGATTCCGTTATTGATGATAAGGGGTGGGGCACCATTTGGCTTGGAAATCATGACACACCCAGAATAGTCTCCCATTGGGGGAACGACTCGCCTGCATTCCGTGCCTTGTCTTCAAAAATGCTGACTACTTTCCTGATGACCATGCACGCAACACCCTTCTATTATTTTGGGGATGAGCTGGGGATGACAAATATCAAATTTGACAGCATTCAGGATTACCGGGACATTGAAACACTTCATGAGTATCAACATCTAAAAGATACGGGCGGCGATATCAAAAAGTTTTTAGATAACCAAAAAATGGTGGCAAGAGATAACGGTCGCACACCTTTCCAATGGGATAGCACCAAAAATGCGGGATTTACAACAGGGCAGCCATGGATAAAAGTGAACCCGAACTATAAGACAATTAATGTGAAAACGGAAGAAAAAAATCCCAATTCAGTATTGAATTATTTTAAGAAAATTGTCCGGATGAGAAAAGACAACCCCATATTGATTTATGGTAAATACACCCTTCTTGACAAAGAAAATCCTGATGTTTACGCTTATACCCGTGAATTAAACGGAAAAAAAGTCCTGGTGCTCTTAAACTTTACAACCCACAAAGTTCAGGCAAAACTTTCGTTCGATATGCGCAAGGCCAAACTCTTAATTGACAACTACAATACTATGCAGGATGCCAATGCCATACAAACCTTTACATTGCGTCCTTATGAAGCCGCAGTATTTGAACTTTAATTTTAAATAATTTAAGTGTGCAACATTAAAATAAAATAACGATGAAGAAGTTTTCCCTGCATGGAATAATTTTAGTGGCTGGTTTTCTGTTGCTGACCCTGTCGTGTAAATATTCCGATCGTACTTCAACAAAAAACCTGTATCATGAGCTTGTTGTGCAAGTACAAATGCAACAGGTTTTTCCCGAATCGAAGACCTTTATCAATGCAATTCCAAAAGTTCCAAAAGATTCTATTGCAAAGCAATATGAAGCACAGAAAAACAAAAATGATTTTAATCTAAAGTCGTTTGTACTGACCTATTACAAGCTGCCTCCGGCTCCGTCAACAACTTACACCTCTGATACAAGTGTCACGGTCAGCACACACATCCGTCGTTTATGGAGCGTGTTAACACGCAGCGACACTTCTCATATAGGCAGCTTAATCCCTTTGCCTTATCCATACGTTGTTCCGGGTGGTATGTTTAATGAAATATATTATTGGGACAGCTATTTTACTTTTTTGGGGTTACAAACCGACAAACGTTTCGATTTGATTAATGACATGGTTGGGAATTTTGCCTATCTGATTGATAAATACGGTTTTATTCCCAATGGAAATCGCAAATATTTTCTTTCAAGGTCACAACCGCCTTTCTTTTCGTTTATGGTTGAACTGCTTTCGGACATTAAAGGCGACTCGGTTATCGTCCGATACCTGCCCGAATTGCAAAAAGAGTATGCTTATTGGATGAAAGGTTCGGATCAGCTATGCAAAACAAACAGGGCAATTAATAACACGGTATTGCTGGAAAACGGACAAATACTAAATCGCTATTGGGATTACGATGACTCACCCCGCCCCGAAGCATTTCGTACCGATTCTTTGGATGCACTTTCAGCCACACAAGGGTATAAAAGTTATTACCGCAATATCAGGGCGGCTTGTGAATCGGGCTGGGATTTTAGCAGCCGTTGGTTTAAAGACGGCCGTTCTCTTAGCACTATTGAAACGACAATCATCCTCCCCGTTGACCTGAATGTTTTGCTTTGGAACCTCGAAGATGTTATTGCAAAAGGAGCTTTGTTGAGCAATGATACCGTTTTGTCAAAAAAATTCAGACAAAAGGCAAACAACAGGGCGGAGCTGATACGTAAAGTTTTTTGGGATGAAAAGGCCGGTTTCTTTATGGATTACAATTTTAAAACACAAAAACACACACAATGTTTTTCTCTTGCCGGTGCTTATCCGTTATTTGTTCCCCTTGCAACTCCGGATCAGGCAAAACAGGTGGCGCAAAAACTAAAAAATGATTTTCTGTGTCAGTACGGGCTGGTTACTACTTTGACCGAAACAGGCCAACAATGGGATTACCCCAACGGTTGGGCCCCGTTACAATGGATTAGTATTAAGGGACTTAAAAATTATAATTATAATGAGCTTGCCAAAGAAATTGCCGGCAGGTGGATAAATGGCAATGTTGAATGGTACAGGAAAACAGGAAAACTCGTTGAGAAATATAATGTGGTATCAGGCATCAAAGGTCAGGGGGGGCAGTATCCGGGACAGGATGGTTTCGGGTGGACAAACGGTGTTCTTCAAAAGTTGATGGTCGAATATTATATACAGCAATAAAATTTTATGGGTTCAATAACAAAATTTTTCATTAAAATAAAAAGGACGAAAAATGTCAAAAGAAGAAAAGTATAACAAAAATCTCGTAGTGGTCATTGCCACGATAGCAGCCACCGGAGGCTTGCTCTTCGGGTTCGATACCGGGGTCATTTCGGGGGCTATCCCTTTTTTCCAACAGGATTTCCAGATCAGCAACAGTATGGTCGAGAACATCACCACCGCAGGGCTGGTTGGGGCAGTGATTGGAGCAATGTTTACCGGAAGATTATCTGATATTATAGGCAGAAAAAAGGTCATCCTGCTTGCTGCAATAATTTTTATTATCGGAGCGGCTTGGTCGGGATGGGCCCCCAGTGATAAGGTATTGATTGCCGCGCGTCTTTTTATCGGGCTCGCCATTGGGATATCTTCTTTTTCGGTCCCTTTATACATTGCTGAGATTTCCCCTACCAAAATCAGGGGCCGCCTGGTTTCGCTTTTCCAGCTTCTGATAACCATTGGCATCCTGGTTTCCTATCTCAGCGACCTGCTGTTTGCCAACAACTACGACCTGTCATCGTGGCGTCCCATGTTTTATGTAGGGGTTATTCCAGGATTAATTTTATTTATCGGTATGCTTTTCCTGCCGGAGACCCCTCGCTGGCTTATGAGCAAAGGCCGTGAAGAAGAGGGCCGGCGGATATTGAAAAAAATCGAAGAACCAAGCCTGGTGGAAACCTCCATCCGGCAAATGAAAGAGGACATCGAAAAAGCCAAAAGCCGGGCGACATTCCGCGAAGTGTTCAAACCCTGGCTACGAACAGCGCTTATGATTGCTGTGGGGATCATGTTCTTTCAGCAGTTTGTCGGCATCAACACGGTCATATATTACAGTCCGAAAATTTTTATGATTGTCGGATTTGAAGGTGCCCGGGCCGGAATATGGGGTGCTGTAAGTGTGGGTGTTGTCAATGTGGTGTTTACCGTACTTTCACTCTTTCTCATTGATAAAATCGGAAGGAGAAAGTTATATTTCATCGGTTTAAGCGGGATTGTGCTCTCGTTACTTGCCCTGGGAACGGTCTTTGCCTTTCATGCTTCCCTCGGTGATACGGGAAAATGGTTCGCCATTGTTTTTGTATGGATTTACATTGCCTTTTTTGCCATCAGCCTGGGGCCGCTGGGCTGGCTCTTTATTTCCGAAGTCTTTCCGCTCCGGGTACGGGGTGTCGGGTCCTCCATCGGATCTCTGTCCAACTGGTTTTTTAACGGATTGGTTGCCTTTACTTTCTTTAAAATCGTCAAGCTTTTTACCGCTCAGGGCACCGGTATTGTTACGCATGAAAAACTCTATGATGTGGCCACCAACAGTTTCACCATGCATACGGTGAACAACGGCAACCCGGCAGGTGCCTTTTGGTTTTATGCATTTATCGGCATTGCCGGCCTGGTGTGGGGTTATTATTTCCTTCCCGAAACCAAAGGCATTTCACTGGAAAAAATCGAAGAACACTGGCGCCAGGGAAAAAGGCCAAGGGATTTGAAGGAATAAGTATTCCAATATTTGTTTTTAAAAAAATGCTTTCATGAAACCAACTATTTCAAAATTCACCATGAAACAATTTTTATTCGTATTCCTTTTTCTGACAACCTTTCAATCTGTTTTCGCCCAACAAGATAAGGGAAAGAGCCTGGGCAATTTTGTCTTGATGACAAAAGAAAAACAAAACTTCAGCATTCAAACCGATTATGGTAATGTGCAGGTACAGATTTATTCCTCAACTATTTTCAGGTTGAAGATTTGGGGGAAAACTTTCGTCAGCGGGCCGGATTATGCTTTGGTGGGGCAACCTTTACCAACCACTGTAAAAACAAAAGAAACCAAAGATGCTGTTGTCATTCAAACCGATTCATTAACCCTGCAGATTTCAAAATTCCCGGTTCGTTTTATTTTTAAAACACCGGATGGTGCGATTGTTAACACCGAAGATGTTATGGGGACATATTGGCTTAACGGCCAGGTGTTTGCTTTTAAAAAATTGCATCAGGATGAGAAATTTGTCGGATTGGGCGAAAAAACCGGCCATCTCAACCGCAGGGGCTCAGGCTATACCAATTGGAATACCGATAACCCGCATTATGAGGACTGGGATGACCCGTTATATGCGAGCATTCCCTTTTATATTGGAATTCACAGTGGCTTAAATTACGGGATATTTTTGAACAATACCACCCGGACCCGTTTTAATTTTGGAGCAGGCAATAACCGGGTTGCTTATTTTTCTGCAGAAGACGAACAATTGGATTATTTTTTCATTTACAGGAAAAAAATCAGCGCCATAATTACAGACTATAGTTTTCTGACAGGCAGAATAAAAATACCCCCCGTCTGGAGTCTTGGTTTTCAACAGTGCCGTTGGAGTTATACGCCCGACAAAGAAGTGATGGAGGTAGCTACTGCTTTCCACGACAAACAAATCCCTCTTGATGTACTCTATCTCGATATTGGCTATATGGATGCGTATAAAGTTTTCACATGGAACCCAAAGACTTTTTCCCAACCTGGAAAACTGGTGAATAACCTGAAAAATCTCGGCATACATACCATGGTCATCATTGACCCCGGTATAAAAGTTGAAAAAGGCTACCCGGTATATGAAGAGGGTGTGAAAAACAATTATTTCATAAAATATCCGGATGGGACCAATTATTCGGGACAGGTATGGCCCGGCTGGTGCCATTTTCCTGATTTTACAAATCCAACAGTCCGGCTATGGTGGGGTGAGCAATTTAAAATCCTTGTGGATGATGGTGTTACGGGCTTTTGGAACGACATGAATGAGATTGCTGTTTGGGGAAAAGTAGTTCCGCCTGTCTTACGAATGGATTGGGAAGGGATGGGATCTCCGTATTCCAAAGCAAAGAACGTATATGGAATGCTCATGGCCAGATCAACTTATGAAGGTACCAAAAAATTGTTAAATGGAAAACGGCCCCTGATATTAACACGGGCCGGTTTTGCCGGGCTGCAACGTTACTCGGCTATATGGACCGGCGATAACCAGGCTACCGACAACCACATGCTTCTCGGTATCCGGCTTGTCAACAGTTTTGGCCTCTCCGGCATACCCTTTGCCGGATATGATGTGGGTGGGTTTGGCGGAAATGCTTCCCCCGGACTTTATGTGCGATGGGTAAGCCTGGGCACTTTCTCCCCCTTTTTCCGGGTACATTCTTCCATTACAACAAAACGTTCCGAACCCTGGTCGTATGGCGTGTCGGCTGAACGTATCGCAAAGAGGTTTATTGAATTACGCTATCATTTGCTCCCTTATATCTATTCCGCGTTTTATGCCGCTTCACAAACAGGTATCCCTGTGCAACGAAGCCTGAGCATTGCTTACACAAATGATGAGAAAGTGTTCGACCCCCAATTTGAAAACCAGTATTTGTTTGGGCCCTTCCTTCTTGTTATTCCGGCCAAAAGCACGCAAACCATTGTTAAAGCTTGGTTACCTGAAGGGCATTGGTATTCATTTTATGATGATGACAAAATAAACGGTCCCGAAGAGTTGCTTACTGAAAGCCCGTTAGACAAATTGCCTGTTTTTGTAAAAGAAGGGGCCATAATCCCCATACAAAAACTTGTTCAAAACACCGGTATAAATCCCGGCGATACACTCGAAATACATTTATACTGTGGAAACGTAACCCGCTCATTTGTTTACTACGAAGATGATGGCAATACATACAATTACGAAAACGGCAGTTTTTATAAAAGAACAATTACCTATAAAGGGAAGGCAAACCATCTTGTTTTTTCGAAAAGCGAAGGCAATTTCACCTCAAAATTTAAAATTATCCGGTTGATTTTTCATGGATTTGATGAAAATATAACTGATGTTGATGTCAATGGAAAAAGTAAAAAGTTATTGCCTGTAACTAAATCCTATTTAAATAATTATCAAACCCTACGAAAAGCATTATCAGTTGATTTAAGCAACAGCAACCGGGAAATAAAAATTGACTGGCATGATACTGATAAATAATTTTGGATAAGTTCTAAATGATACAGCACATATTTGGATTTCTATAAGATGAAATTGAGACACGAAATTAAGGAATTATTTGCTCAATTGCCAATAGCCGCACAAACGGAGTTATTGGATGAATTGTTACGAGAGCAGGAACTACAGGGCAAGATATTGACAGAAGCCCAGGAAGAGAGGGAATGATTTCAAACGGAACACGGGAAAAGAAGAAGTTACAGTTGTCCAGGTTGTAATGGCAGTTGAGCGCAACGGGGAGAAATATCTTAAAGCTGTTACCTCAAAGCGCTTGAGCAAAGAAGATATTACAAAGGCCTTAAGTGGTAAGCTCTCCGAAAACAACATATTGATTACGGATAAACACCCTTCTTACAAGGCTTTTACCAAAGATAACCCCACGATAAAGCACAAAGCGCTATTGGCCAAAGATCATGTGGACAGAAATGATAAAACCATCCATCTGCAAAAAGTTAACAATGTTCATGCAGAAGTCAGAAAGTTCTTACGCCCATTTAATGGGGTAAGTTCGAAATATTTGCATCCGTTAGATCGGCTGAATCCGGACTTTCCAGGGTACGAAGTACCTGGTAAAGTCTGATACCGGTAATTGGTTAAAGGGGAAAAATTTTAACAAATTAATTATCATGGAAAGATCCCACATATTCCAATAATCCATTCTTTCCGTTATTCCAATAAATAAAACGAAAACCCAAAACCTCCCGGCATAAAATCACCCTTTTCCAGATAGCAGGGCTTGAATTTTTTTACCCCCGGCTTGCCCCCGGCGGCATCATCATCATTCACGATTACAACCCCGACTGGCCGGGTATCATGAAAGCCGTGGATGATTTTGCCGCCACCATTCCCGAACCCCTGATCGTGATGCCCGACCAGGACAGCAGCGTGATGGTCTTTAAAAGTAAACTTTAAAAATACCTCACAGCTTTTTTACATTTTGCCCTTAAAATATTTGCATTTCCCTGTTCGATATCTTATATTTGTTTCAAATAAATTCCCGTGATATTTAATTACATCACACATTACCTTCCGGGATTCTCTGTCCTTTTTATTTTCATACCGGGCCTTTATGCCTTTCCGTTAAATTCGACAACATTCAACTCTTTAATAATTCACTTAAAAACCAAATGCCATGAAAACAAAAATTTTACTCCCGATCCTGGGATTGTTGTTCCTTTTCAATTTCCATCTACAAAGTCAGGAACCCGTTGTTATTTTTACAGCCATTGATAGCGCTGACCGGGTTCAGCTTGACAGTGTGAAAATAATCAACATTACTGTTGAAAATGATTGGGGAGAATGCGACACAACGCTGTATTATCCCGACACAATTTTATACCTGCCTGTCGTGGGTCTGCCCGGTATTCAAAATAATCAAACAAACTTCAAAGTATTTCAGAACCGTCCGAATCCTGCAGAAGGGAAAACAGAAATAACCCTGTATATACCTGAAAAAGACGGGGTTCATATTCTAATTACGGATATTGCAGGCAGAAAGCTCATACAATATGACAAGGTCCTGGAGGCGGGTTATCATTCTTTTCTGTTCACCACCGGAAATGAAAATGTTTATTTTTTCACTGCCCGGTGGAAAGGAAACTTCTCCGGTATAAAAATATTGAATGCTTCTGCCGGAAAACAGGAAAACTGCCGTTTGGCTTATGCGGGAAATACCGGCCCGGTTTCAACCCGCAAGTCCACCCGTAACCGAAGCGATTTTGTCTTCACTCCGGGCGACATCCTGCTTTTTGTAGGTTATACTGATACGCTGCAATCAGGAATAGAAAATTCACCCGGTCCGGGGGATCTCTACACATTCCAGTTTGCCCATAACATCCCCTGCCCCGGCACACCTACTGTAGAATACGAAGGCCGGACCTACAACACGATCCAAATCTTCAGCCAGTGCTGGATGAAAGAAAACCTGAATGTGGGAACTACGATCAATGGACTTGATGATATGTCTGACAACGATACCATCGAAAAATACTGTTACCAAAACGATGAAACAAATTGCGACTCCCTTGGCGGCTTATACCAATGGGATGAAATGATGCAATACGTTACAAATGAAGGAGCACAGGGTATTTGTCCTCCCGGCTGGCACATACCCACTGATGCTGACTGGAAAATATTATCGGGTGCTGCCGACAGCCAGTACGGAATAGGTGACCATGAGTGGAACGGTTCGTACCAAACAGGATATGATGTGGGATATAATCTGAAATCAGTTGATGGCGGATGGCCTGCCGGTGGCGAAGGATGCGATAAATATGGTTTTACGGCGCTTCCTGGTGGCTATAGGGAAACCAACGGTAATTTTGGCCATTATTCGGGAAGGTGGTGGACGTCAACGGTGATTGTGGATGATTACTCATCCTGGGCGCGACTCCTGAATTACGAGGATGATATCAACCGACACGATGGAGACAACAC